>CAYFTQ010000471.1:0-2129 GCA_964346035.1 uncultured Roseospira sp.
GGCCGCTCCCTCCCGCTCGCGTTGGCGCTGGAAGGCCTCGCTGAAGCCCTGGCAAGAATGCCGGTCGGCATGGCGATGAGTCCGATTCCCGTTACCGCCGTCAGGGCCGCGAACAGGCGACCGCCGACCGTGATCGGGTAGACATCACCATATCCGACCGTGGTCAGCGTCGCCACCGACCACCACATGGCGCGCGGGATGGAGCCGAAGGCGTCGGGCTGGGCGCCTCCCTCGGCCAGATACAGCGCGGACGAGGACACCAGCAGCAGCGCCACGGAGACACCCACGCTCAGGCCCAGTTCGACGCGGCGCGTGGCCACGGCGTCCAGGACCGTATCGATGGCGCTGGAAAAGCGCCCCAGGCGTGCGATGCGCAGCACCCGCAATAGCATCGCAAGGCGCAACAGAAACCCTTCGGTACCGAATGCGGTGACAACCACCACAAGCACGGCGGCCAGGTCCAGCAGCGCCGCCGGCGACAGGGCATAGCGCAGGCGGCGGCCGCCCCAGGCGGGGTTTTCGACGCTGACCCACACACGGGCCGCGTATTCGACCGCCAGCAGGGCGGTCAGGGCGATCTCAAGCCACAGGAACAGGGCCTCGTTGTCGGCCCGAAGGGTCGGTTCGGTGTGCAGCACGGCGACCAGGATGGCCACCGCGATCAGGGCACAGATGGCCCGGTTCAATCGGGACATGCCCGGCGCGGTCCGCAAGGCCGGGTCCAGCGCCAGTGCCAGCCGGCGGCGCGCGGATGGCCTGACCGCGCTCAAGCGACCCGCTCCCGCTCCGGCCGCACGGTCATGACGATGACGCGGCCGCCGTCGCGCCACCGCACCTGATCGCACAGGGTCCGAATCAAGGCCAGGCCACGCCCACGCGTCGCCCTGGAGGCGGGCATCGCGTGAGCCGCCGGCGGCGGCGGAACGAACCCCGGGCCGGTGTCGCTGACGCCCATCACGCAGGCTTGCGTTTCGGCCTCTGCCAGAACGGTCGCCAGCACCGGGCGCGCACCCAGAACAGGGTCCTCCAGGGCGGCGCGCACCGCCCGGGCATGGGCCTTCAAACCGTCCGCCCGATCCCGCAGAGCGGGGTCGACGCCAAGGCTTCCATGCAGGACGGCATTGGCGAGCGCCTCATGCAGAGCCAGACGCAAATCGGCCCGGCGCGCCGCCAGCGCCGACCAGCGTCGCGAGGCTGCCTCGGCCACGGTCCCGGCAAGGTCCGGGTGCCATGCCGCGCGGGCCGTCAGCAGCAGCGCCAGACCGCCGCAGTCGGTCACGCCGGCGGCCAGCGCCGCCCAATCCGGCCGCGCCGCCGCCGCCTCGACCCGCGAGGCGAGGAGATCGGCAGAAAGACCGGGGAGCGCAGGCTGTGTCATGGCGGTGCTGTCTTGGGCCGGAGCGGGCGGAAGGCCGGGGAGGGCAGGCAAGGATGCACCCTTCTCCTGACGGGCGCAAAGGGTCCGTCACGTCCCGTCCGTCACGTCCCGGGCGGGTGGCCGGAGGGATCAGTCCCGGTTGGAACGATCGGCTGTCTCGTTCGTTCTGCTGGAATAAATCAACTTGTTGATTCGAAAGACGGGCGGCAGAGTGACTCCAGGATAGTTCGCGGTTGCGACGCATTCGCATTTGAGGCACACTATCGATCGATCCGCAGGAGAGCGTTCCCATGACCGCCTTGATCCAGGCAACCAGACGACACCTCGGCGCCACCGGTGCGGCCGGACTCACCCCCAGGCTGCCCGCCCCGACCTCGTGGCGCGGCCCGCTGGAACGCGCCGCGCCCCTGGCGGCCGTGACGGTCCTGGCGTTGCTTGTGCCGGGCGGGCCGGGCCTGCTGATGGATGCTCTGGCGGAGGCCTATCTGGCGGTGGCCGTTTTCGTCGCCGGCACGCTGTTGCTTGTCAACGGACTGGAGCGCGGCCTGGGCACCGACCTGGGGGCGTTCCTGCGCCGGAACGCCCGCTGGCAGGTGCCCATTGCCGCCCTGTTGGGAGCCTTTCCCGGCTGCGGCGGGGCGATCGTGGCCCTGACCCAGTTCACGCGCGGCCATCTCAGCCTGGGCGGCGTTGTGGCCACCCTGACGGCGACCATGGGCGACGCCATGTTCCTGCTGCTGGCGCGCGCGCC
>CAYFTQ010000472.1:0-2109 GCA_964346035.1 uncultured Roseospira sp.
CATCGAGCACCACCGCCCCTGGTCCGCCGCGCCCGGCGCCATCCTGCTGGGTCGTCTGGGGCCTCGGTTGGAGGATGGCGGCGCCTTCGTGGACCTCGGTCCCTGGGGCAGCGGTTTTCTTGACGCGCGCGACTTGCGTGGTCGCGCCCCCACCGAGGGCAGCGCCATGCCGGTCCAGGTACGCCAGGCGGCGCGCGCGGAACCATGGGGCGGTGTCAAGGCCGCTCGGCTGACCCGGGCGGTGGCGTTGACCTCGCCCCGGCTGGCGCTTGGCGACCTGCGGCCGGGCACGGCAGTGTCCTCGCGCATCGGCGACGCGGCCGAGCGGTCGCGCCTGCTGGGCCTGCTGCGGGAGCTGGCCGACCGGGGTGAATCCCTGGTCGCGCGGACCGGCGCGGCCGACGCCTCGGCAGCGGGGCTGCGAAGGGAACTGGAGGGGCTGCGGGCCGACCGGGACGCCCTGCGGCGGGACCTGGCGGCGGCGCACGCCCCGGCCCTGGTGCGGCCGGCCCCCATTGACTGGGCCGCGTTGCTGGGACCACACGACGCCGCGCCGGCGCTGGTGGTTGTGGACCCCGGCGCCCACCGAACCGCCCTTGAACGCGAACTGGCCGGCTGGATCGACCGCGTACCGCCGATTGTGACGACGCCACCCGGCGCCGATGTGTTCGAGGCCTGCGGCGTGGCGGAAGCCCTTGAGGAGGCCCAGAGCCCGCTGGTGCCACTGCACGGAGGCGGCCGCCTGGTGATCGAACCCACGGCGGCTCTGGTGGCGGTGGATGTGGATGCCGGCGTCGGCACGCCCGAGGCCGCCAACGCCGCCGCCCTGGCCGCCCTGCCCGGCCTGTTGCGGCTGCGGGCGCTGGCGGGGCATGTGATGGTGGACCTGATCCACCCCGGCCTCGGTGGCCACCGACTGTCCGGCCCTGCACGCCGGGCGCTTGAGCGGGCGCTGACCGCCGATCCGGCCGGCGCCCGGCTGGCCGGCCTGTCGCGCCTGGGCCTGTTGGAGATCACGCGTGAGCGGCGCGGCCCTGCCCTGGCGGACCGACTGCACGGCCCGGAGGCCGAGGCCCTGAACGCCCTGCGTGCCGCCGCATGCGCGCCGGCCTCTCCGCAGATCCCGGTGGCGCGGGTATCGCCGGCGGCGGCTGCCTTGCTGCGCGGCGCCCTGGCGCCGGCGGTCGCCGCGCTGGGGCGGCAGTTGGGGCAGCCGGTCCAGGTGATCGAGGAGTCCGGCCCGTCTTGACGCAGTCCCCGGAGCTGTTCACGGTGGCATCCTGCGCGTTCACGAAGAGAGCCCATTCATGACCGAACCCCGCGACCCCACCCGGAACGAGCCCGTGCCGGCGCGCCTGACCGCCTCCGCCTGTCCGGTCTGCGCCAACGCGACGGCGGCGCGTTATCGTCCGTTCTGTTCCAAACGGTGCGCCGATGTCGATCTGTCGCGCTGGCTGGGTGGCGGCTATGCGGTGCCGGGCCACGAACCCGCCGACCCAGAGGACCTGGCAGCGGCAGCGGCAGCGACAGCAGCGCAAGACACGGACCCCGGTTCCGACAACCAGCCCTGACCCGGACAGCCTCAGGCGGAGGCCGTCATCAGCAGCGGCGCCGGTGGTGGCGAGCCGGGTATCGGTCCGCCCGTGCCGGCCCCTGAAAGGTCGGCGCCAGCACGCGCCTTAACCAGGGGCGGGCACGGCAGGCCCCACATTTTTTCAAGATTGTAGTAGGCGCGGACCTCGGGCCGAAACAGGTGTACAACCACGTCACCAGCATCCAGCAGCACCCAGTCACACTGGGGTGTACCCTCGATGGCGGGGGCGGAATGGCCGGACGGCGCCAGACCCTTGACGGCCTCCGCCAGATAGTCCGCCATCGCCCCTACATGTCGGGCCGATTGTCCCGACGCGATAATCATGGCGTCGGCATAGTCGCTTTTGCCCGCAAGGTCGATGCGCACCACGTCCTCGGCCTTATGGTCGGCCAGCGTGGTCTCGATCGTCTCGATGACCGATTCAACGGTCATGGGATCCAGGGCTGCGGTCGATATGGGTCGGGTCCTTTCCTGACAGAGTGATCACCGATCCGGCGTCGGGTCCATGCCGCGCC
>CAYFTQ010000473.1:0-2100 GCA_964346035.1 uncultured Roseospira sp.
GGCCACGGCCGCCCGCAGGGCGGGATAGACGGACTCGGGCAACCGGGCCGTCTCAAAAATGCCGCGCAGGCCCAGCGTTCCGGAATCGTGGATCAGGATGCGGGCATTGGCCGGCGCCACGTCGGCCAGTTCGGCCAGGGCGCATTCCAGAAAGATGATGTCGCCCATGCACGCCGCGCGCACGATGATCGACGGCGTCAGGCGATTGTGGCGGCGCAACTGGCGCACCAGGCGCCGCACCTCGTCCTCGGACGAGCCGGTGGAAAGACCGATGGTGGCGCGTTCACGGGCATGGATGATCAATTCGGCGGCCGCGTTGGCATCGGTGGGGTGGCGCGCCAGCAGGGCCTCGCGCAGGGTTTCCGAAACCCGATTGACCAGTTTTTCTGCGATGGTGATGGGCAGCACGTCACGACTGATCAGGTTGCCTTGCACCGCTTCGCTGTCCGCGAAGCGATCGACGATGCGCTCGATCGAGGATTCGGTCAGGTCCGCGCCGGTATTGCCGGCCAGCACGCTGACGACGGTCTCCGTGCCCTCATCGACCAGGGCGTCGGCAACCTCGGTCTGGACCACGTGTCGGCGTGCGATGGCCGTCAGCTTGGCCTCCTCGTGGCCGCGCACGATCTCGATCAGGTCGGCCGGGGTCAGGGCCTCCGACAGCTCCAGGATGGGGATGGCGACAAGATCGACATCATGGGCCAGGGTGCGCGCCAGATCGGGCGGCACCAGGCGGTTTTCCTTCAGGTTTTCCGACAACGCCTGTCGCACGCGCACGGCGGCGTCACGGGCCATCAGGCGGAGCACGTCCTCGGCCACGCGCCGTTCGGAGTCGCTCAGTTCGGCGTTATCGAATTCCCGCGCGAGCTTTTCGGCGGTACTGGCCCGGGTTTCCTCCGAGGGGTCCGACAACAGTCGGTTGACGTCGTCGATCGATAGCTTCTGATCGGTCATTATCGTCTGTTCCACGTCTCAGGACCGTCCGCCCGGACGGATCCGGCCGGCGCCGTTCAGGGACACGACCATCCGCCCGGCGAAATGCCACCCCTCATCCCTGACGTTAATCCGCGCACGCCGTTTTGTATAGCCATGCCTTGGGGTGCGCCCGGCTCCACGGGTTTGGGGGGCCGGGCTCCGGGCTCCGGCTCAATTGGTCAGACGCTCCATGATGGCCGGCAGGTGGACCTGGTCGCCCTTGTAGTTCCCTGTCAGGGCGTACAGCACGACATTGATTCCGAATCTATAGGCCATTTCCCGTTGCCGGTTGCCGCCCGGTACCGTGGGCAGCAGTGCCCGCCCGGTTTCGTCCGTGGCCCAGGCGCCGGCCCAGTCGTGCCCGCCCATGATGACCGAGGCCACCCCGTCGTGCGCCACCGGGTCCTGTTCGACCCACACGGTGCGGCCGATGGTGCGGCCGGGGAAGCGCTCCAGCAGATAGAAGCTGCGGGTCAGGACGTGGTCCTCGGGGACGGGAACGAGGGGCGGCACCTCCACGCCGGCCAGCGCGCGCGGGGCATCGGCGCCGTCGTGGAGGTCGATCAGGATCATGCCGCCGCCGCGCAGATAGGCGTTCAGCCGCGTTCGTGCGGCTTCCGTTGGCGCGTCCTGGCCGGGCGGGATGGGCCAGTACAGCAGCGGAAAGACGCCCAGCGGATCGCGCGCGGGGTCGACGCCGACCGGCGACCCCAGTTCGGCCGAGGTGCGGCGCGCCAGCATGGTGGTCAACGCCGCCAGACCGGCGCGGGCGGTTTCGTCCACCGCCGCGTCACCGCTTGAGACCCAGGCCAGGCGGGTGCGCAAGGCGGCCTCCAGGGTCATCGGATCCATGGCCTCGCGTCCCGCTCCGGCGGCGGCCGGGGGGGAGGGCGCCAGGGCGGCGCCCGCGACCGCCAGCGCCACCACCGCGCCGGTCGCCAATCGGCGGGCGGCTGCGCCACCGCCAGGCAGCAGCCCTCGCAGGGCCAGGCCGACGACCATGTCGATCAGCGCAAGACCCAGGGCGGCGCCCAGCAGCCATGGCCTCAGGTCGCGTTCGGTGCTGACCGCCGGGCGCGGTCATCGAGGGCGGGATCGCCCATCGTGGCTGCAGCGCCCCGGAAA
>CAYFTQ010000474.1:0-2062 GCA_964346035.1 uncultured Roseospira sp.
CGGACATTGGACGCGATCGTGGACCGCGCCGGTGCCCCGGCGTCGCCGGCCTCACCCTGCCGCGCGGTGGCGGCAGGGCTCGCGTCGAGACCGTTCGACGTCATGGATCAGACCTCAGGCGGCGATGAATTCGTTCCACTTGCGGACCATGTAGCGATCGTTGTCCATGACCGAGTTCCAGCAGGCGACGTTGCCCATGCGGTTCCAGAAGGACCCGCCGTCGCGCACCGCGCCTTCCTCGTCGATCATCTCGCCGGTGGGCGACTTGATGACGTCGCTCGCGGGCTCGCCTTCCATCCAGTAACCCCGTGCTGGATACGGCCAAGGAGTACATGACCGACAACGAGTGGGGTGACTTGATGACGTCGCTCGCGGGCTCGCCTTCCATCCAGTAACCCCACTCGTTGTCGGTCATGTACTCCTTGGCCGTATCCAGCACGGCCGTGTAGTAGCCCTGGCGGTTGAGGAAGGCGCCGACCCAGCCGGACAGGTACCAGTTGATGAACTCGTAGGCCGTCTCCAACTGCTTGCCGTCCAGGTGGGTGGGCACTGTCAGGCCCTGGCCCCAGGCGCGGTAGCCTTCCTTGAGCTGCTTGTAGACGCACGGGATGCCCTGGTTGCGCACCGCCGTGACGGCCGGCGACCACATCGACTGGATGACGACTTCGCCGGAGGCCATCAGGTTCACGGACTGGTTGAAATCCTTCCAGAACGCGCGGAACTGGCCGTCGCGCTTGGCCTGCTTCATGACCTCGATCGTCTTGTCGATCTCGGCCTTGGTCATGTTCCCCTTGTCGCCGTACTCGACCTCGCCAAGCGCCTCGCAGGCCATCGCGGCGTCCATGATGCCGATCGACGGGATGTCGATGATCGCGGATTTGCCGCGGAACGCGGGGTCCAGCAGTTGCGCCCAACTGTTGACCTCCTGGTCGATCAGGTCTGGGCGGATGCCCAGCGTGTCGGCGTTGTAAACCGTCGGGATCGCCGTCATGAAGTTGGTCGGCTCGGAGGCGAACTCGGTGCCGCCCTGCTGCTTGAGATAGGAAACCTCGTGCGGCGCCGTCCCTTCGGTCGAGACCGGGCTACCGTCGGGCATCTTGCCCTCGGTGAAGATCGGCACGATCTTATCGGCGTGCTTAATCTTCCGGGTATCCATGCCGAGCACGTTGCCGGTCGGGATGATCTTCTTCAGCATCCAGTACTCGGCCATCAGGATGTCGAAGGACGACGGCTGGGTGACCGCCCGGCGGACCACGTCGTCGGACGTCAGGGTGGTGTATTCCACCGTGATGCCCAGGTCCTCCTTGGCCTTCTGCGCGATCTGGTTGTAGGCGCTCACGCCCGTGCCGGTGATCCGAAGCGTGCGCGCCTCTTGCGCGTGCACGGCGGGCGCGCCGAACGGTAGCCCCGAGGCGAGGACGGCGCCGCCGCCGTAAACCGCCGTCTTGAGCACGGTGCGACGGCCGATCCGCGAAGTTTCGGCGGCGTGATCCCGGTGAAGGCGCTTGGACTCGTCGGTCATGGTCGCAACTCCCTTAATTGACATGGGCGGCACATCGCAGCGCCGCGTCAGGCGGCACCCTCGAGCAGATGCCCGTTGGCCGCCGACCAGCTCAGCCGGGCCAGATCGCCGTCGCTCAGCGGGGCCCGGTAGAACGGTTCGTCCGGAACGGTGACGAGCAGCGGGTCGCGCTCGCCCGCTTCGATCCGGACTTCAACGAACGTGCCCTGATACTGCACGGAGGTGACACGGCCCTGGATCACGTTTGCGCCGTCGGACGCGCCGCCGTCCGACGGGCCGTCTGCGCCGGCGAGCTCGATCTTGTCCGCGCGCACAGCGAGCGCGGCTGCATGGCCTTGCTGCACGTCCAGGCCGTGTGTCGGGACTTGAATGCGATCGCCGGAACCGCGCGACAGCACGGCCCGGTTGTCGGCGCCCCCCGCGACGGTTCCCGGAATATCGTTGTGCCCGCCGATGAAGCGCGCGACGAACGGCGTGCGCGGGTGGGAGAACACCTCGCGCGCGCTGCCGGCCTGTTCGATCTGCCCCTCGTTCATCACC
>CAYFTQ010000475.1:0-2058 GCA_964346035.1 uncultured Roseospira sp.
CTTGTTCATGCATCAACTTTCCAAACGCAGGCTGGCGCCTTCGTTTGGGTCGATGTCCTTGTTCATGCATCAACTTTCCAAACGCAGGCTGGCGCCTTCGTTTGGGTCGATGTCCTTGTTCATGCATCAACTTTCCAAAACGCAGGCTGGCGCCTTCGTTTGGGTCGATGCAGTTATACCGGCCGGCGCAGGAACGGACCTCCCTCGATAGCCGTTCGGCGCACGGCGGCGCGGGCGCACGCCACGATATGCGGTGGCCACGCGCGCGCCGCCCTACCAGATCGCCTTGTTCAGAATCGCCCGGCCCGGTATAGTCCGGCGCCATGGATGATCTGTTCGACAGCGGCGCGCCGGCGCCGGACCGGGGCGCACCGGCGGCCGCCGGCAAACCGTCCGCGAAGGCCGGCGGAGGCTATACCGCCCAGGACATTGAGGTGCTGGAGGGTCTGGAACCCGTGCGCCGCCGCCCCGGCATGTACATCGGCGGCACCGATGACCGCGCCCTGCATCACCTGGTCGCCGAGGTTCTGGACAACAGCATGGACGAGGCCGTGGCCGGCCATGCCTCCACCATCGAAGTCCGACTGGACCCCGACAATCGCGTCACGGTGCGCGACAACGGGCGCGGCATCCCGGTCGATCCGCACCCCCGCTTTCCGGACAAGTCCGCTCTTGAGGTGATCCTGACCACCCTGCATTCGGGTGGCAAGTTCGGCGGCGGCGCCTACAAGGTCTCGGGCGGCCTGCACGGGGTCGGTGTGTCGGTCGTCAACGCGCTGTCGGAGGATCTGCGCGTCGAGGTCGCCCGTGACCGCGCCCTGTGGACCCAGACCTACAGCCGCGGCGCGCCCACCAGCGCCCTGGAAAAATCCCCCGCCCCCGCCAACCGGCGCGGAACCACGCTCGGCTTTCGGCCCGACCCTGACATCTTCGGCGCCCGCGCGCGGTTCCGCCCGGCGGCGTTGTACCGCATGGTGCGGTCCAAGGCCTATCTGTTCCGGGGTGTGAAGATCCGATGGCGTTGCGACCCGGCCGCGATGGGCGAGGGCGACACCACCCCGACGGACGAGGACCTGCACTTTCCCGATGGCCTGGCCGACTTCCTGCGCGCCACCTTGAAGAACCGCTCGTTGATCGGCCCCGGCGTGCTGGCCGGGCAGGCCGAGTTGACGGACGATCGCGGACGGGTGGAATGGGCCCTGGCCTGGCCGGACGAGGGCGAGGCGTTCCTGGGTTCGTACTGCAACACCGTGCCCACGCCCGAGGGCGGCACGCACGAGACCGGCTTGCGCAATGCCCTGCTGCGCGCGCTGCGCGCCCATGCCGAGCGGGCCGGCAACCGCAAGGGCGGCCAGCTTACCGCCGAGGACATCACCGGCGGCGCCTGCATCCTGCTGTCGCTGTTCCTGCGCGAACCGCAATTCCAGGGCCAGACCAAGGAAAAGCTGGCCAGCGCCGAGGCCACCAAGCTGGTCGAACAGGCCATGCGCGACCACGTGGACCACTGGCTCTCGGCCGATCCGGAGGGCGCGCGCGCCCTGCTCTCGGCCTGCCTGGACCGGGCCGAGGAACGCCAGCGTCGCAAACAGTCCAAGGACCTGTCGCGCAAATCCGCAACCAAGCGGCTGCGCCTGCCCGGCAAGCTGAGCGATTGCACCCGCTCCACCGCCGCCGGGACGGAACTGTTCATCGTCGAGGGTGATTCCGCCGGCGGCTCTGCCAAGCAGGCTCGCGCCAGGGAAACCCAGGCCGTGCTGCCCCTGCGCGGCAAGATCCTCAATGTCGCCTCGGCCTCGGCCGACAAGCTGCGCGCCAACCAGGAACTGAACGACCTGGCGGAGGCGCTGGGCTGCGGCGTGCGGGAGCGCTTCGACGCCGGGAAATTGCGCTATGACAAGATCATCATCATGACCGACGCCGACGTCGACGGCGCCCATATCGCCTCGCTGCTGATGACGTTCTTCTACCGGGAAATGCCGGGCCTGGTGGAACGCGGTCATCTCTATCTGGCGCAACCGCCGCTGTACCGGCTGGCCCAGGGCGGCACGGTGGTCTCTG
>CAYFTQ010000476.1:0-2057 GCA_964346035.1 uncultured Roseospira sp.
AGGGGGGCAGGCCGGACCTCGGCCAGGACGGAGGCCGGGATGCCGATGCTCCGCACGACCAGCGTGCCACGGGTGGCCGGGCCCTGGTTCAGCAGGTGGCCCGGCTTGGCGCGGAAGAACGTCACGGTCAGGGCCGCCGGGGCCGCAACCCCCCGGATGGCGCCGGTGTCGCCGTCCAGACCGCTGGGCACGTCCACCGCGACCGAGGGCAGGGCCTTGCCCCGCGCCGCCAGGGCCGAGAGCACGGTGCCCGCGACGCCATCCACCGGGCGCGACAGCCCGGCCCCGAACAGGGCGTCCACGACCAGTTCTGCGCCGTCCAGCGTGGCCAGCGTCAGGGCCTCGATGGGGCCGCTCCAGCGGCGCGCGTTCTCGGCCGCGTCGCCGGGCAGGCGGGCCGCATCGCCCAGCAGACTGACCCGGGTGGGCCAGCCGGCGGCGCGCAGCAGGCGGGCGACGACGAATCCGTCGCCGCCGTTGTTGCCCGGGCCGCACAGGACCCGCACCCGGCGGGGGCGCCAGCGGGCGCGGATTTCGGCGGCGACGGCGAACCCGGCGGCCTCCATCAGGGCCAGCGACGGCACCCCGGCCGCCACCGCCAGGGCGTCTGCGCGGCCCATCTCGGCGACACTCAGCAGGGCGCCGCCGGGCGCTGCCTCGGCCATAGTTGGGCTTGAGACGGATGGCGCGTCGGGCATGGGGTCCTCCCGGGGCCTGAGCCGGTGTGCGAGGGCGCGGCCGAGCATCACGTTACGTTACGCTACGTCGCGTCACGTCAGCCGATCCAAGTCCGCCGCCGACAGTCCGGCCGGCACCACCATGACCGGAACACGGAGTTTGGCTCCGAAGCTGCCGGTCAGGCCCGATATGAGCGGGCCGGGTCCGTCCTTGCCCGCGCTGGCTGCCAGCACCAACACGGAGATCGCGGGCTCTTCGCGGATGGTCTCGATGATTTGTTCGGTGGGGCGCCCCTCGCGCACGATCAGCATGGGCGTTTGGCCCGAGGTCTTCTGCACCTCGGCCGCCAGGCGTTGCAGGCGCATTTCCGCTTCTCCCCAGGCTTCGGTCTCCATCTTGTCGCCGATGAACTTGAAGTGCTGGAAATCCGGCTGCTCGGCCACGCGCATCAGGGCCACGCGGCCGTTCGTCGCCCGCGCGCGGGCGCTGGCAAAGCGCAGGGCGGCATGCATCTCCTCGCTGTCGTCGATCACGACCAGAAAGGTGCGCGGCGTCGGTTCCGGCGTCGTCGCGCCGTCCTCGCGGGCTTCATCGGATTGCGTCATGTATCCTCCCGCCGCACAGGCGTGATGGTCCCGGCCTTGATGAACGCGCGCGCCCCGGTTCAGTTCCGGCGCAGCAGCACGGCCGCCAACCAGCCGGTGACGATGGCGACGACAATGGCGCCCAGCCCATACAGCGGCGCCTGTTGGTGCGCATAATCGAAGATCTCCGCGCCCAGGCCGATCTTGCTGATGACCAGCGGCGTGATCTCGGCGCTGACCACGTCGCCGTTACGGATCAGGTAGACCTCGACCGAATAGGACCCGGTCGGAACGTTGGCCGGGAAGTGAAGTTCCGCCCGGAACAGACGGTTGGCCAGTTGGCGTACCGGTTCCGTTCCCTTTCCGTAAAGATTCTGCCTTTGTTTCAGGCGCACCAGCGCGGCCCGGAAGCCGGGTACGAAGGACTCGGCAACGCTCTGGTCGATCTTTTCGAAGGCCAGGTTCTCGGTTCCGATCTGGTGGCGGGCCAGGACGCTGCGCGGGGCGATCTGCTCCAGCGGCCGATTGGCAAAGACGCGATAGAAAGCCGGCACGTTCCTGAACGTCACGCTGTCCCGGTTGGCCCAGATCAGGCCGGCGATCCGGTCCTTCTTGCGCACGACCTTGCGCTTCGGTGGCCCCCGCACCACCAGGACCACGTCGCCCGGACCGTCGGTTGCGCCGAATAGAAGCACATCTGTGCCGTCGAACGCCGTGGTGATGGCCACCAGGTGCTTCGACAGGTCCGCGACCAGCGGCTGGACCGGCTGCTGGTCGCGGACCTGTCGAAGCACC
>CAYFTQ010000477.1:0-2046 GCA_964346035.1 uncultured Roseospira sp.
CGGATGGCGACCCGGGACCGTCCGGATCGCGGACACGACGCGAGGGATGTTTCATGTCGGGATGGCTCCATGAACCAGCGCAGGACACGGCTGTGGTGCAACTGTGCGGCGCCCTGACCCATGCGGCGTTCGATCGATTTCGCGGCCTGCTGGAACACGTGCAGGGGACCGAGGCGCGCCGTCTTGTGGTCGACCTGTCGGCTGTGGAATTCATCGATTCCGGTGGCATCGGCATGCTGCTGATGGCCCAGGATCTGGCCGAGCGACGGCAGTGCGAATACTTGCTGCGCGGGGTTCGACCTGGAACATGGGCGATCCTGGAACAGGCTCACCTGGCCGACATGTTCGCGCTGGACCCGGCGCAACCGTGGGCGAGCGGGGACGACTCTCCGATGGCTGCGGCCTGACCAGGCCGGGGTGGAACGGTCGGAAGCGGGGGGGCGCCGCCGCGCTGCGGTGCGGCCGGCTGCGTCGTCGGGGGCTCTACCGCTGGTCCCCGCCACGCCTTATTGTGCCCCTCCCCGCCCTCTGGCGGACCGGCGCGCGGCGCCGCCGATCACGGCTCTCGTGCTGCTGAGGCGGCCGGTCTGAAGGCCGGTGCCGTATCCGTTGCCGTATATCGAAAGGCTTAGGGGGCCGTCTTCGGGATTCCGACCGGCCCGCCTGTCATGATATCGTCTTTTTTTGGTCTAGAACGTCGTCACGATCGTTGTCTCCGGGCGGCGATCGGGTCGGGGCGTTGCGTGTGCGGGCGATCCGTCTTCGTGTTTCGCGGTCGAGGCAGAACCATGGCAGTCAAGGGAGGCGAGCGGCATGGATGATCAGCGCCGTCCGTTGCGCGTTCAGGCGGGGGTGGCGGACCGTCCTGCGAACAACGCCGAACGTCGGCGAGGGCGGGGGCCGGAAGCGCCACGGTCTCCGGTGGCCTCGGAGTCCCTGCGGGCGCGGCTGGATGGCGTGCCGTGCCTTGTCACGCTGGCCGATGATGCCACCATGACCGGACGGATGGCCGTGCCGCCGTTGACCGGCGAGCGGTCACCGATGCCTGAACGCGGGCGGCGCGCCACGCTGGACCTGCTGGCTCCGACGGCGGCGGGGGAGCGGCCGTCGGATCAGGCATCGCTTGCGTCGATTGAAATCATGATCGTCGATGCCCGGTGGCGGTCGGGTCGATTCGCCGCGCGCGTTCTGGGCCTGACCGAGGATCAGGCGCAGGCCCTGTCCGCCTGGGCGCTGAGCTAGCCCGCCGAACCTGCCACTGCCGGGGCCGTCGTCCGGCGGGGCGGGCTGGGGCGGTTGGTCGCCACCCGATGATGGCTCTTGGGGTATTGAGACGTCCGGGGCAGGGGGGATCGTGCCCGATCGGGATGGCCGGTGCCCGGTCAGGTGGATGGCGGCGGATCGCCGCAATCTGGATCGGACGAGAGGTCTTCGCGCGCGGAGCTTTCGGGCGCGTGGCCGCGTGGCGGTGGAATGTCGTGCTGGCCCACGATGGCAAGCGGGCGGAACCGGCCCCTGGCCCTCTCCGGGTTCCAGTCGCGGACGCTCCAGGCGGTGATGCTTGTTGTCGCGGCGTCGCGTCCATTCAGGCCGACGATAACCCATACAGCCTTGGCATCCATGATGGCCGCCATGTCCGTCTTGCTTGGGTCGGGCCGATGATCCGGATGGCTGTGGAAATGCCCGATGATCCGTGACGAGCCCCCGCGCAGCCGCCGCGCCAGTGCCACATGGGCGCTGGGATCAACCTCGAACCGGTCGCGCCGGTTGCCCTCGCTGATGTTCTCCGTCGGGTGGGCCTCGGCCGTGAACAGCAGTCCGTTGGGTCCGCTCCAGCCGACCAGCAGGCCGCAGGCCTCGCTTGGATAGGCCGCCCGCGCGTGGGCCAGGATCGTTGCCCGCACGCTGTCAGGCATCACCAGGGCCAACGGTGGCGCGGCCTCCGCCGTTTGCTCGCTGGGTGACGATCCGGTCGGCTGCGGCCCGGCGGGTGGGGGTGCTGAGCTGGACGGGCCGGGGCTCATGACCCGCTCTCCGGTTCCAGGG
>CAYFTQ010000478.1:0-2045 GCA_964346035.1 uncultured Roseospira sp.
GGACCCCATTTCTGGACGCACAGGGCGTGCGCACCTGGTTCCCCGTGCGCGGAACCTTGCGGCCGCGCGGTCTCGTCAAGGCCGTGGACGACGTCAGCCTGACCATCGCCCGGGGCGAGGTGCTGGGACTGGTGGGCGAGAGCGGCTCGGGCAAGAGCACGCTCGGGCGGTCGCTGATGCGACTGGTGCAGCCGACCGCCGGCCGCGTCCTGGTGGAGGACACCGACTTGCTGCGCCTGCCCCGTCACCGGATGCGCCGCTGGCGCCGGCGCATGCAGGTCGTGTTCCAGGACCCCGATGCCTCCTTGAACCCGCGCATGACGGTGCATGACATCATCGCCGAGCCCCTGGACGTCCACCGCCTGGGCAGCCGCGCCGAGCGCACGGATCGGGTTCTGGCGCTGATGGAGCGTGTCGGGTTGCGCCCGGAGCAGGCGCGACGCTACCCCCCACGCCTTCTCAGGTGGGCAACGCCAGCGCATCGGCATCGCCCGGGCATTGGCCGTGGACCCCGACTTCATCTTCGCCGACGAGCCGGTGTCGGCCCTGGACGTTTCGGTTCAGGCCCAGGTGATCAACCTGATGGTCGACCTTCAGCGCGACCTGAACCTGACCATGCTGTTCGTCTCGCACGACCTGTCGGTGGTGGAATACATCAGCGGCCGGGTGGCGGTGATGTACCTGGGCCGCCTCGTGGAAGTGGCTCCGGCGCCGGAACTGTACCGCTCGCCCCGCCACCCTTACACCCAGGCGCTGCTGTCCGCCGCCCCGGTTCCGATCCCGCGCGAACATCGAACATCCGCGAGCCGACGAGTTCGTCTGGTCGGGGAAATGCCCAGCCCCCTGGCCCCGCCCTCGGGCTGTGTCTTCCGCACCCGGTGCCCCGTTGCACGCCCGGACTGCGCGGACGCGATCCCGGCCATGCGGACCATCGGCGCGGATCAAAGTGTGGCCTGCCATGTGGCATGATTCTGACCGTCGGCCTGGGGGTGTTCGAGGCGCCGGAATCGGGCGTGGACTGGCCCGTCGTCTCGGCGGCGACCCTTCTGAGCGTGGCGCCGCTGATGCTGACGTTCCCCTCTATTCTAGCGCCGGTTCCCGCCGTCGTTCATGCGCGCGGGCATCCGCTGAGGGGGCCGTCGCCCCGGCCGTCATCGAACTTTCTTGGCCCTGTCACGCGCCGGTCATGGCCCAGCGGTAGAGTAAGGCATTCTGCCCAGACCGGAGACATGTCCATGTGCCGCCTGCCCGTCCGTTCGACCATCCTGGCCCTGGCCGCGCTGGGCGCCGCCGCGCCGGCTGCCGCTGGGGAGTTGACCCTGTCGCGGCTGATACCCAACCCGTACGGCGTGGTGGAAGAGCTCTACGGCCTGTCCGGGCCGGTTCTGGACGGCGCTCCGGTCACGTTGACAGCGGCAGAGGGCCTGGCCTTTCCGGCTGCGGCCCTGGGCGAAGGCGAGGCCCGCGACCTGCGCATCCTGCATTTCAACGACCTGCACAACTATCTGACCAAGCCGCACGGCAAGAAGGGCGATACGCATGTCTTCGCCCAGATGGTCAGGATCGCGGCCGAAACCCGCGCCGCCGCCGAGGCCGATGACATCGTGTTGTTCCTGTCGGCCGGCGATGACCACACCGGCGGCGTGTTCGACGAACTGACCGGGTTCAATCCGGTCGACTTCGTCGTCGATCCGGCCTACACGGCCTATACCGTCGCCGGGGTCGATGCCACGGTGCTGGGCAACCACGAGTTCGACCGCGGCACCGCGATGCTGGCCACCTGGATCGAGAGCGCGCCGCTGCTGCCCGTTCTGTCGGCGAACACGGTCGGCAGTCCGCATGTGGACAACGGCACACACTACTTCCCCGCCATGATCGCGGTCGCCAAGGACCTGCGCATCGGCATTCTGGGCCTGACCACGGCCGAGGCCGCCTGGCAGTGGTCGCCGAGTAGACCCCGCCGGGTCCACCACCACGTCCCCCGAGAGGGGATCGTCACCAAACATTCACCCTCCTGCCGTTGATGTAACCGTTTACATCGATCA
>CAYFTQ010000479.1:0-2027 GCA_964346035.1 uncultured Roseospira sp.
GGGGATCGCGCGCCTCTCTTGCGTTGCCCCTCCCGATGGGCTAAAAGGCCCGCTTTCGCAAGAAAGGGCTGGCGTGGCGCGGGGCGTCGCTCCCTCTTCCGGGGGACGGCGCACCAGGGCATGCCCGACCGGCCCGACGATGACACCCGTCCGCTTCCGCGCCGCATGACGGCGCCGGGAGGCGGCCGCAGACCAGGAAACGCAAAATGCCCAAGATCAGAACCAAAAGCGCCGCGAAGAAACGTTTTCGCCTGACCGGCACCGGCAAGGTGCGCGCCAATGTGGCCTACAAGCGCCACATGCTGCGCAACAAGCCGCAGAAGATGAAGCGCCAGGCCAGAGGCACGTTCATCCTGTCCGATGCCGACGCCACCATCGTGAAGCGCAACTTCCTGCCTTACGGACGCTGACCGCTCCCGGCCAGTCCCATCCGTCGTTCGCAGGAACCGTGTTTCATCGTCAGGAGAAAGCTCCATGTCCCGCGTCAAGAGCGGCACCACCGGCATTGCCCGCCACAAGAAAATCCTCAAGATGGCCAAGGGCTACCGCGCCAGTGGCTCGACCAACTTCCGCACCGCCATCCAGCGCGTCGAGAAGGGCCTTCAGTACGCCTATCGCGACCGCCGCCAGAAGAAGCGCGATTTCCGCGGCCTGTGGATCCAGCGCATCAACGCCGGCGCACGCGAACACGGCCTGACCTACAGCGTGTTCATCGACGGCCTGAAGAAGGCCGGCATCGACCTTGACCGCAAGGTCCTGGCCGATCTCGCCGTGCACGAGCCGGACGCCTTCGCCAGCCTGTGCGCACAGGCCCGCGATGCCCGCGCCCAGACCGCCGGTTAGGACCAACGGCGCGTACCGCGATCGTGGCTCGAAGCCGCCCTCACCGGTTCCGGCGGGGGCGGCTTTCATGCGTTCAATGCATGGCGGCCACGCATGCAACGAGCGTGGCCTTTTCTTGACCGTGCGCCGGTGCTATTGGGGCGCGGCGGGGGTCCAGCCGGTCCCGCGTCCCGCCACCCGACGACTGAAAACGGGAAGCGTTCATGGATGATCTGGAGACCCTGCGCGCCGAGGTGATGGCCGCCGTCGAACGCGCCGACTCCCTGGCGGCCCTGGACGAAGCGCGTGTCTCGGCGCTGGGCAAGAAGGGGCGCATCACCGCCCTGATGAAGTCCCTGGGCGGCATGGACGCCGAAACCCGCAAGGCCGCCGGCCAGGAAATGAACCGCGTCAAGGACGCCGTCGCCGCCGCCATCGAGTCCCGCCGGGCGGTCCTGGAGGCGGACGAGATGGACGCCCGACTGGCACGCGAACGCATTGACGTCACCCTGCCGGCGCGGCCGGACCGCGCCGGCTCCATCCACCCCATCAGCCAGACCTGGGACGAGGTGGTCGCCATCTTCGGCCAGATGGGCTTCGCGGTGGCCGAGGGACCGGACGTCGAGGACGACTTCCACAACTTCACCGCCCTGAACTTCCCGCCCGACCACCCGGCGCGGGAAATGCACGACACCTTTTTCCTGCCGGAGCGCGCGGACGGCGGCCGCCATCTGTTGCGCACCCATACCTCTCCGGTGCAGGTGCGCTCGATGATGAGCCAGGCGCCGCCCATCCGCATCCTGGTACCGGGGCGCACCTATCGCAGCGACTCCGACATGACCCACACCCCGATGTTCCATCAGGTCGAGGGACTGGTGATCGACACCACCACCCACATGGGTCACCTGAAGGGCTGCCTGCAGGAGTTCGTCCAGGCCTATTTCGAGGTCGACGATGTTCCCATGCGATTCCGACCCTCCTTCTTTCCGTTCACGGAGCCTTCGGCAGAGGTGGACATCGGGTGTTCGCGCAAGGGCGGCGAACTGCGCATCGGCGCCGGCGATGACTGGCTGGAAATCCTCGGCTGCGGCATGGTCCACCCCAACGTGCTGCGGGCCTCCGGCCTGGACCCCGATGCGGTGCAGGGCTTCGCCTTCGGCATGGGGCTGGAGCGGATCGCGATGCTGAAATACGGCATCCCGGAC
>CAYFTQ010000480.1:0-2025 GCA_964346035.1 uncultured Roseospira sp.
CCATAGGTGCCCATCTTCAGCAGCACGCCGGCCAGGATGACCGAACCCGCCGTCGGCGCCTCGACGTGGGCGTCGGGCAGCCAGGTATGAACCGGCCACATCGGTACCTTGACCGCGAAGCTGGCCATCAGAGCCAGGAACAACCAGATCTGCCACTCGCCGGGAAAACCGGTCGCCATCAGGGTCGGAATATCGGTCGTACCGGCATGCAGGTACATGGCCAGCATCGCCACCAGCATCAGCACCGAACCCAGCAGCGTATACAGAAAGAACTTGAAGGCGGCATAAATACGCCGGGCTCCACCCCAGATCCCGATGATCAGGAACATGGGAATCAGGACGCCTTCGAAGAAGATATAGAACAGCACATAGTCCAAGGCACAGAACATGCCGACCATCATGGTTTCCAGCACCAGGAAGGCCACCATGTATTCCCGCACGCGGCTCCTGATCGCCTCCCAGCTTGCGAGCACGCACAGGGGCATCAGGAAGGTGGACAGCAGGACGAAAAACAGCGAGATGCCATCGACCCCCATGTGGTAGCCGATCCCCTGGCTCGGCAGCCAGTCTGCCGTCTCCACGAACTGGAACCGGGCCGTATCGGATTCGAATCCGAACCACACACCCAGCGACAAAACAAAGGTGACACCAGAGGTCCACAACGCCACCCAGCGGCTGTTGTTGGCCACGTCCCGCTCGCCGCCGCGCACCAGCACCAGAATGGTGGCGGCGCCGACCAGCGGCAGGAACGTGATGATGCTCAGAAGGGGCATGTCTTCGATCATCGCCGCCTGGACCTCTCTCCGACCGGCGCCGCGCCGGCCGCTGTCGTGTTGTCAGTGAACGCCGCCAGGCCGGGCCGGGCCGTGGCGCCGATGCGTGCCGATACCATCATGCCTGAACCATGCGCCAGGAGACGAACACCACCACGCCGATGATCATGAGAAACGCATAATGATAGATATAGCCGGTCTGAAAGCGCTTCAGCATGCCGGCGAAACGGCCCGAAAGCGCCGCCAGCCCGTCAGGGCCCAGGCCATCGATGATGGCACCGTCCCCGCCCTTCCACAGCACCCGGCCAAGCGCGAACGCAGGCCGGACGAAGACGCGGTCGTAAAGCTCGTCAAAGTACCACTTGTTCAGAAGGAAGCGGTACAACGCCGGCATCGACCCCGCCAACCGCGCGGGCAGCGCGGGCCGCAGGATGTAGAAGGCAAAGGCCAGTGCGATACCGATAGCGGTCACGACCAGCGGCAGTTTCTTGACCCAGTCCGGCAGGTGGTGGGCGCGCTCCAGCACGCCTTCGGACGCCGCCGCGCCCGTGGCGTGACCCTCGGCGACTGGGGCGGGGGTGGCGGCGGGCGCGTCCGCGCCGCCCATGGCGGCCTCATGCGCCGCCAGGGCCGCTGCCTCCCCGGCATCACCCGCCCGAGCCTCGGCCTGGACGTTGTAGGCGATGCTGGAGCCCCAGAAGTCGCGATGCTTCTCGCCCACGAAATGATCATAGGCCACCATGCCCGAGAACACCGCGCCCACCGCCAGCGCCACCAGCGGCACGGTCATGACGGGCGGGCTTTCATGGACATGGGCCATCACGGTTTCATTGGCGCGCGGCTTGCCGTGGAAGGTCATGAACAGCAGCCGCCAGGAATAGAACGCGGTCATGAACGCCGCCGCGATACCAAGCACGAAGGCCGCCATGCCCAGCCCGGAGCCCGACGCAAAGGCCGATTCCAGAATCATGTCCTTGGAATAATAGCCGGCGAACACCGGCACCCCGGCCAGCGCCAGCGAACCGATCCACATCATGGCATAGGTCAGCTTGATGTGTTTCCACAGCCCGCCCATATTGCGCATGTCCTGCTCATCGCTCATGGCATGTATGACCGAGCCGGCAGACAGGAAAAGCAGTGCCTTGAAAAAGGCATGCGTCATCAGGTGAAAGATGGCCGCCTGATAGGCGCCCAAACCCAACGCAAAGAACATGTAGCCAAGCTGCGAGCAGGTCGAATAGGCGATCACCCG
>CAYFTQ010000481.1:0-2022 GCA_964346035.1 uncultured Roseospira sp.
ATGGTGTCCCTGCATCCCCGCATGCCGGCCATGCTGGCCGATGCTGCGGCCGAGGCCGTCTGGCTTGACCCGGCGCGACCGTTCGCCGAGGTGGCGGGCCTGTTGACGGCCTGGGACGGTCCATTGGACGTCGAGTCCGCGTCGCCGTCGTCGGCGGGTGGCCATCCCGTCCCGGGCCAGGGCGTTTTGCTGTGACGCCCGCTCGCCGGCCGCGCCGCGCCGCCGGGCCTTGAACTCGCGCGCGCAAAGCGGATCTGCTAGGCAGGTCCATTGATCACCGGCGCCAGGAGAGATGCTCACATGCCCCATGATGCCCAGGCCGAAGCGGTTTTCTTCGAGCAGGCCGGCCTTGACCGTGCGCGCGTGACCGCGCTGGTCGATGACGCCTTGACCGGATGCGATGATGGGGCGCTGTTCCTTGAATACCGACAGTCCGAGAGCTTCTCGCTGGATGACGGGCGCATCCGCGCGGCCTCGTTCGATACTTCGCAGGGCTTCGGGCTGCATGCCGAGGTGGGCGAGACGGTGGGCTTCGCCCATGCCTCTTTGTTGGACGAGGGCGCCATCGGCCGCGCCGCCGAGACGGTCAAGGCTGTTCGGTCAGGGTCGGGGGGCGCGCTTGCGCTGCCGCCTCAACGCACCAATCGGCTCCTTTACAGCAATGAAAACCCGATTGATGGCCTGTCGATGGACCGCAAGGTTGCGATCCTGTCGGCCATCGACGCCTATGCCCGCAGCAAGGACGCGCGCGTGGCTCAGGTCATGGCCAGCCTGACCGCCTCGTGGCAGGCGGTGACCGTCCTGCGCGCCGGTGGTGAGGCCGTCTCGGACATTCGCCCGCTGGTGCGCATGAACGTCGCGGTGGTCGCCCGCGACGGCAGCCGCATGGAAACCGGTGCTTACGGCTGTGGCGGCCGGGCCGGGTTCGCAGGGTTCGTGACCGAGGACCGCTGGCGTGCGGCCGTGGACGAGGCCCTGCGTCAGGCCCTTGTGAACCTTGAGAGCATCGACGCCCCGGCCGGGGAAATGCCGGTCGTGCTGGGTTCGGGCTGGCCGGGGGTGATGCTGCACGAGGCCGTTGGCCATGGCCTGGAGGGTGATTTCAACCGCAAGCGGACCTCGGCGTTTTCCGGCCGGTTGGGCGAGCGGGTTGCGGCGCCCGGGGTGACGGTGGTGGATGACGGCACCCTGCCGGACCGGCGCGGGTCTCTGTCGGTGGATGACGAGGGCACGCCGTCGGGGCGCACGGTCCTGATCGAGGACGGCATTCTCAAGGGCTATATGCAGGACCGCATGAACGCCCGCCTGATGGGCGTGGCGCCGACCGGGAACGGCCGGCGCGAATCGCACGCCCATCCGGTGCTGCCGCGTATGACCAACACGACGATGGAGGCCGGTGACAAGGACCCGGCGGAAATCATACGGTCGGTGAAGAAGGGTCTTTATGCCGTCAATTTCGGTGGCGGGCAGGTTGACATCACCTCGGGCAAGTTCGTGTTCTCGGCCTCCGAGGCGTATCTGATCGAGGACGGCAAGGTCGGCCCGGCGGTCAAGGGCGCCACCCTGATCGGACATGGACCGGAGGCCCTGAAGCAGGTCTCCATGATCGGCACCGACGTGGCCCTGGATCCCGGCATCGGCACCTGCGGCAAGGACGGCCAGGGCGTGCCCGTCGGCGTCGGTCAGCCGACCATGCTGATCGACCGCCTGACGGTGGGCGGGACGTCGGCCTAGGGCTGCCGGCGAGCGGGCGGCCGCCACCGAACTGCCATCACGGCCCCTGTTCTGCGGCCAACGGCCCGACGGTCAAGCGGTTGCTGCGGGCGGTTCGCGCGTGGGTTGTTGTGGAAAAAACCAGGGTTTTTCGGAGAGGTGGGTGCTCCTCGGATGCCCGCCCTACCAATGTGCCTTTTCACGTGCGTCGGACGCCCTTCCTCAGTAAAAAGGGCGTGCTTTGTTCAGATGTCGCGTGCTCTCACCCTCGGTGATTGGTGTGGGGCGCCAAGGGAGAAAAAGGGGGGC
>CAYFTQ010000482.1:0-2003 GCA_964346035.1 uncultured Roseospira sp.
GTGCGGCAATGCGGGCCGGACGGGCCAGAGCGGTCACGGCATCAAGGTCGATATGGGCGGCCGCCAGCGCGGCGGCACGGTCCAGGAATCCGGCCAGATCGGGATGCTCTGCGGCCTGCACCAAACCCAGGTGACGCGACGGCAGGGCCAGCGCGGAATCGCGCGGCAGCGTACCCAGAATCGCCACGTCCGGCGCCAGGACGGCACAGGCGGCGCGCAGAGTCTCCGCATGGCGGCCCGGGCCGACGCGGGTCAGAATCACGCCGGCGACACCGACATCGGGCCGGGCATCGCGCAGGCCGCGCACGACGGCGCCGGCGGTGGCGGCCATGCCGCGCGCATCCACGACCAGCACGACCGGCCAGCCTGTGGTGGCGGCAAGCGCACCGGTGGAGCCGTCGGCCATGGGATCGTGGTCGCGCTGGCCCGGTCCGCCGGTGCCGTCCAGCAGGCCCATGACGCCCTCGGCGATGATCAGGTCGGCATTGGTCCCGACACGCTCGGCAAGGCCCGCCAGCAGCGCCGGCGGCATGGCCCACGTATCCAGGTTGATGCAGGCCCGCCCGCCGGCGACGGCGTGAAAGGCGGGGTCGATATAGTCCGGCCCGACCTTGGCCGTGCCGACCCGCGTCCCACGCGCCGACAGCGCGCGAATCAGGGCCAGCGTTACAGTGGTCTTGCCGCTGCCGCTGGCCGGCGCGGCGATCACCAGGCCGGGCGGCGCGCCTGTCACGAGGAGGCAGCCCCGTCCTGGCTGTTCTCAGGAGCAACCTCAACCGTAAGAGACTCGACGCGGCGGCCGTCCTCGGAGACCGCCAACGCCAGGCGGCCGCGCTTGAGCGCCAGGGCGTCGCCGCCGAACAGCTCGCGCCGCCAGCCATCCAGGGCCGGGACGTCGGCCTCGTCGTCGGCGGCAATGCGTTCCAGGTCGGCGCTGGAGGCAACCAGCTTCTGCGCCACGCCGGCCGTCTCGCACTTCATCTTCAACAGCACCTTGAGCAGATCCACGATCGGCCCCAGGCCCTGCGGCGTGTCTTCGCGCGCCGGCAGGCGCGGCAGCGACTCCGGCGCACGCTGGCGGGCATGCGCCAGCGCCTCCAGGATCTCCCGGCCATGACGGCCTTCCGCATGGCTGCGCGACATGGAGCGCACCTGCGCCAGGGCGTCCACGGAGTCCGGGTTCTGGGCCGCGATGTCCAGCAACGCCTCGTCGCGCAGCACACGTTGGCGCGGCAGGTCGCGTCCCTGGGCCTCGCGCTCCCGCCAGGCCGAGAGCGCGATCACCGCAGCCAGATAGCGCGGTGACTTGCCGCGCACCTTCAGGCGTCGCCAGGCTTCATCGGGATCGGTTTCATAGGCGGCCGGATTGGTCAGCAGCGCCATTTCCTGATCCAGCCAATGCGACCGACCGTTGCGGGCCAGGGTTTCGGCCAGTTTCTCATGAACCACACGCAGATGCGTGACATCGGACAGCGCATAGGACAGGTGCTTGTCCGAAAGCGGCCGGCGCGCCCAGTCCGTGAAGCGCATGGTCTTGTCGATGCGGGCCTTGGCCAGTTTGCTGGCGAGGGTTTCGTATCCGACCTGATCGCCAAAGCCGCACACCATCGCCGCGATCTGCGTATCGAACAGCGGACGCGGCAGTTCGCCCAGCATCTGATGGAAAATCTCCAGGTCCTGTCGGGCGGCGTGAAACACCTTCAGGACAGAGGTATCCCGCATCAGGTCCTTGAGCGGCGCTAGATCGATGTCCGGGGCCAGGGGATCAATGCAGCGGGCTTCCGCGCTGCCCGCCACCTGGACAAGGCAAAGCTGCGGCCAATACGTTTTCTCGCGCATAAATTCTGTATCGACGGCAACGAAGCGCTCCCCCCGCAGGCGGTCGCGGAACGCGGCCAGGTCCGCCGATGTCTGGATCAGGGTCATGCCGCCTTCCTAGCCGTCCGCTTGGGCGTTGGCAAGCGTCACCGTCTGCGGTCGCTGCTCCTCAGCCGGCCCGGCCG
>CAYFTQ010000483.1:0-1999 GCA_964346035.1 uncultured Roseospira sp.
TGCAAGCCAAGTTCGCCCAGGTGGGCTTGATCGAGGACTAGCGCCGCGTCGCATTCCAGGGGCTCACCCTTGAACGTGACCGGCGCTGAACGACGTATTGGATATAGTGCGCGTTCGATCCGGACGAAGGAACGCGCAAGCATCAAGCATCACGAGCCGGATCCGTTCGCCGGCGCGAAATCGACACAAGGCTTGGTGTCGGACCGGACGCAACGGGGGCACAGTCAAACCAGGCACGGTCGGCGGGGGTGACGGTCGGGGGGTCACCGCAACCAGAGGTAACTGTATTTGGCCAGTGGTATTGTAAAAAGCGGCGGCGCAGGCCCCGGGGATTCCGACGAAACGCCCTTGCGCGTCATGGTGGTTGATGATTCCGCCGTCGTGCGGGGCCTGATCTCGCGCATGCTGGACGGCGATCCGGACATCAAGGTCGTGGCGTCGGTCGGGAACGGCCAGATCGCCTTGCAGACCCTGGATCGAACGGGCGTGGACGTTGCCATTCTTGATATCGAAATGCCGGTCCTCGACGGGCTGTCGGCATTGCCCAAGCTGCTGGCCAAGGACCCGGGCATCAGGGTCATCATAGCCTCGACCCTGACCCTCAAGAACGCCGAGATCAGCCTCCAGGCCCTGCAGGCCGGGGCCGCAGACTATATACCCAAGCCCAGCGCCTCGCGCGAGATCGCCGGGGAAAGCGATTTCAAGCGCGACCTTTTGGCCAAGGTCAAGGCCCTCGGCCGGGCGCGTCGCCGTGATCCCCACCGGCGCGCCGGCCTGGCCTCCGGCACGGCGCCGGCGGCCGGCGTTGGCGCCCGCGCCCAACGGCCGTTCAGGGCCGAACGCAGCACCACGCCTGCGGCCCGGCCGGGCGGACCTTTTACCCTGCGCCCGGCCCGCGCGGCCAGCGAACCCGTGGACATCATCGCCATCGGCAGTTCCACCGGCGGACCGCAGGCCCTGTTCGCCGTCCTGGGGGCATTGCAGGGCGCGGGCGGCGTGCGCCAGCCGATCCTGATCACCCAGCACATGCCGGCCACGTTCACCGCCATCCTGGCCGGCCACATCAGCCGCGCGGCGAACATGCCGGCCCACGAGGCCACGGATCGCCAGGTGATCGAGCCCGGCCATGTCTACGTGGCGCCCGGCGAGTATCATATGACCGTCGCATCGAGCGGCACACAACGCATCATCCGCCTGAACCAGGACCCGCCTGAAAATTTCTGCAGGCCTTCCGTCGATCCCATGTTTCGCAGCGTCGCCAGGGTCTATGGCCGTCGCGCCCTGGCCGTGGTACTGACTGGAATGGGGTCGGACGGAACCAAGGGGGGGGCCATGATTGTCGAGGCCGGCGGAACGATCATCGCCCAGGACGAAGCCTCCAGCGTCGTCTGGGGCATGCCGGGGGCCGTCGCACAGGCCGGGCTGTGTTCTGCCGTGCTCCCCCTGGCGGACATCGGACCTTACATCACTCGAGTGGCGAGCAAGCGCTAAAGCGATGAAACCGGACGATTTCGACTTTGTGGCCCGGCTCCTGAAGGAGCGTTCAGGGCTGATCCTGAGCCGGGACAAGGCCTACCTGCTGGAAAGCCGGTTGATGCCGCTCGCCCGCAAGCGGGGTCTGAAGGGCCTCGACGACCTTCTGGCCGTGCTCAAGCGCCGGGACCCGGTTCTTGAGATCGCCGTGGTCGAGGCCATGACCACAAATGAATCGTTCTTTTTTCGCGACACCAAACCGTTCGACCAGTTCAAGAGCATCGTCCTGCCCAATCTTCTGAAGGCACGCGCCGGCAAGAAGTCCTTCCGTATCTGGTCGGCGGCCTGCTCCTCGGGCCAGGAACCCTACTCGCTGGCCATGATCCTGAAGGAAGAAGCCGCCAGGCTGAACGGCTGGCGCACGGAGATCGTCGGCACCGACCTGTCCGAGGATGTCTTGAAAAAGGCCCGCTCCGGCGCCTATAGCCAGTTTGAGGTGCAGCGGGGCATGCCCATGACCCTGCTG
>CAYFTQ010000484.1:0-1998 GCA_964346035.1 uncultured Roseospira sp.
CTGGTCCTGGTTCTGCCGCCCCCCTCCGACAGCAACGAAGCGGCAGCCGTGGCGTCGTCCTGGCTGGTGCGCGGCATCGACGATGTGCTGGTTGGACCGATTTCCTCCGACCTGCTGCTCTCTCGGGTGCGCCTGTTGATCGAACTGCGGCGACTGCGCCAGGACTCGGCCCTGGCCCTGCGCGACGACCCCTCGAAAACGGTCGCCTCCCGGCGCGTGTTCGACTGCGCGTTGCGGCGGGAAAGCTATCGTCTGCGCCGCTCCGACGGCTATCTGGGCCTGCTGCTGGTGGAAATCGACGATGTCGCCACCTGGCGTGCCGGCGGTGACGACACCACGCTTGAGGGGCTTTTGAACCGGCTGGCCGAGACCGTCGCCGGGCGCCTGCGCCGGCCCCCCGATCTGGCCGCCCGATTCGGTCCCGACCAGATCGCCTGCCTGCTGCCGGAAACCGACCTGCGCGGCGCCCGGGTGGTGGCCGAGAGCATTCGGGGCGCTGTGGCCGCGCAGGCGATCGCGCCTCCGGGAGTGGAGGTCGCGCGGCCGCTGACGGTCAGCGTTGGGGTGGCGTCCCATCGCTGCTCCGGTCCGGACGTGGAGAACTGGCTTCTTGCGGATGCCCTCGACCATCTGGCGAAGGCCCGGCGCGGCGGCGGTGACCGATTGACCGCGCTGGATTCGGGCCGCCGGGCCAGCGCCGGCGGCATCCCGGCGGCGCCGGCCGCCGAGTCCGGCGGCGGATCGTTCCTGGAAGTGGCCACCCGCTGCGCCGGCTGGTCATAAGGCGGGGCGCGCGGTCTGGTCCCGACTGGACCCTGCGGCCTGTCCCTTCCGGCCCGTTGCGACCAGCCACGCGCCCGGTCGTCATATAAACGCGCGGCCCGGTCCTGATCGGGCAGGGGCGCGGTTGGCGCGCGCGGACCGCCTGCCGGTCGGCTTGACCGCGCACTCGTTGGCACGCCGGGCGCACCGGATCGGCATGCCCGACTCGACAGCGCAAAACGACTCCCGTAATTCCGCGCCCCTTGACCAAAGGCCGGTGGTGCCGATGCGGCCCCTGACGAAAGTCAGGGGGGATCACCTGCCAGCGCCAGTTATCCGGATGAATAGCCGGGCAAAGTGCAGCCGTTGATTGGCCCGGCGACGCAGAATTGCGCCCGCGCGCTGTACTTACAATATCTTAACGTATTGTGACCATGCTTTTGGGGCGGGCTCGGCGGTATACAGTTTCCTCTGGACAGGCGGAACCCACCGCGCTAATGTTGCGCTGCAACAATCAGCCGAGTCGGCACCATCCGAACCCCCTTGGATCGGATGGATAAGTCGGCCGATGGCTATACAGGGCGAGCGTCCTTGGCCAAAATCCAAGGGTGGAGCTGAGACATCATGACACATACGCCGACGTCCTATCACGCTTT
The DNA here is from genome assembly GCA_964346035.1 of uncultured Roseospira sp. Taxonomy (GTDB): domain Bacteria; phylum Pseudomonadota; class Alphaproteobacteria; order Rhodospirillales; family Rhodospirillaceae; genus Rhodospira. The sequence goes on from CAYFTQ010000484.1 coordinate 1,419, forward strand.
CAATCTCTTCACGCTGACGATGGAAAGTCGTCACGGCGCTCGTTGGCGAAACGGGCTGGAAGGGGAAACCATCGCCGTCATGGCCGACGAGATCGCGCTTGGCTTTGGCGGCGTGGCCGAAACCCCGACCAGCACCAGCACCGGCGGCAGCGCACCGACCGTATGGCGCCTGCCCGACGGGTCACGCGTGCGCACCGGCCACTTCGGGCTCAAGATGGAACTTGAGGACGAGGGCCGCTTCGCCGCCGGCTGATCCGGGCCGGCAACACGACGACAGCGTTCCCCAAGCCCCGGCCGGTCGCCTGATCGGCCGGGGCGTTTTTCTTGCGCTTCACCGGTCTGTCCGACCTACTCCGCCGCCAGCCAGGGGAACTGTCGGGCGCGGTGTGACTCGAAGTCCGCGATGGCGCCGTCCTTCTCCAGCGTCAGTCCGATGTCGTCCAGACCGTTGAGCAGGCAATGCCTGCGGAACGGATCGATGTCGAAGCGCACGACACCCCCGTCCGGCCCCCGGATCTCCCGCGCCTCCAGATCCACCGTCACGGTTGCGTTGGCGCCGCGCCGGGCATCGTCCATCAGT
>CAYFTQ010000485.1:0-1997 GCA_964346035.1 uncultured Roseospira sp.
ATAGTCGCCGCCCAGCACCACGGCCTCGTCAAGGTCGCGCAGGCGCGCGGCGTGGGCGCGCAGGCGGTCCATCCAGGCCAGCTTATAGGCGAACCTGGGGGAGTCGGCCGGATTGCCGTTGGGCAGATAGATCGACGCCACCCGGATGGGGTCGCGGTCGCCGACCACGGCCTCGATGTAGCGCGCCTGCTCGTCCTCGGTCCCGTCCGGCGGCGGCACCGGCAGGCCGAGGGCGACATCTTCCAGACCGATGCGCGACAGGATGGCCACGCCGTTATAGCTTTTCTGGCCATGAACGGCGCACTGATAGCCGGCGTCTTCGATTTCCAGCGCGGGAAAGCCGTCGCTGACGGTCTTGATCTCCTGCAACAGCACGACATCCGGCCGGCTCGCGCCCAGCCAGTCCAGCAGCAAGGGCAGGCGGGCCTTGACCGAGTTGACATTCCACGTGGCGATGGTCGGCATGGGGGCGGGTTCCGTAAACGAGGGTCGGAGCCAGGCGCGGGCGCGCCGACGACTCCCGGGTCGGCGCCCGGGCATGCTATCATCCGGTCAGCAACCGCGCGGCGCAAGGGACGCCCTGCCCATGAGACGATCACGACCGCAACAGCGCCCGACGGGCTCCGCCGTGCGGCGGTCCGGCCGCTTCGTCCTGGCCGGCGCCCTGCTCGGGCTGTGTGTTCTGGCGCTGGCGCCCCCGCCGGTGTGGGCGCAGGCCTGTCCGGGCCGCGACCGGCCGGTTCAGGTGACGCTGGAAACACGCTTTGATCCGGCGCGGGTCAACCATTCCCTGCCGATCGAGAGGATCAACGCACTGTACCGGCAGACGGAAGGGGACGCCACCGTGCGTGGCGGCGAGCGCGCGGTGGGGTTGACCCGGACCCGCTCGGAGTTCCGGTTCCAGACCCGGACAGAGATGTTCCAGCGCGCCGACGGACGCTACTGCGTCTATCTCCGCAAGGTCGAGGCGTCCTTGAGCCAGGTTGATACGACGATCTATGTAGCGCGCGAGTATCCTCGCGACAGTTGCAATTATAAGGTTATATACGAGCACGAAAAGATCCACGTCGGCGTGTATTTCTTCACCCAGCAGGACTATGCAGACCGTCTGCGGACCCTGCTCGGCCGTCTGGTGCGGGGGGTCAATCCGCGTATCGTCGCCAACCGGGAACAGGCGCGCACCATCCACGCCGGCGCCATAGAGGGGGGCGTGGCCGGCCTGCTCGATGCCATGGAGGCCGAGCGCAAGCGCAAGAACGCGGCCCTGGATTCCCCCGAGAACTATGCCCGAGAACGCGCCAAGTGCCCGGCCTGGTGACCCGGGAGCCGGTTCCGGTCAGGCCGGAGGGGCGACGGACTCGGCGACCGGGGCGGCCGCGACCACCAGGTCGCCGTCGCGTACCTCGATGACCGTGACCGTGCGGCCCGCCTCCAGGGTCAGGGTCTCGGGCTCGGCGATGGCGGACCACTCGCCGTCACCCACCCGGACCCGGCCCCGGCCATCCCGCAGCGGCGTGGTCAGAACCACGCGGCGTCCGATATGGCGTTGGGCGCGCCGGTTCAGGAGCGGATGGTCAGTGGGGGCCGCGCCGGGTCGCCACAGCCGCCGCCCGGCCACGGTGGCGATCAGCGCCATGGCGGCGAACAGCAGCGCCTGAAGCTCCCACCCCAGTCCGGGCAGGAACAGCACGACCACACCGGTCAGGCCGGCGGCGAGGCCGAACCACAGAAAGAAGAACCCGGGGGCCAGCAATTCCAGCACCAGCACCACGGCGGCGCCGATCCACCAGTGCCAGAACACCAGTGTTGCCGGCCAGGTGATATCGATCATGACGGTCGTCCTCCCCGCGCCCGCTCGCCGTGCGTCGGACTCACGAATCCGCTGCCGACCAGGGGCCGGCCGGCGGCGCCCCCGGGATCATGCTTTCGACAGAGGGCATGGCCGGACCGGCGGCCGCCCCGCCCTGGGTACCCGGCGGGGCCGGCGGCGCTGACGG
>CAYFTQ010000486.1:0-1986 GCA_964346035.1 uncultured Roseospira sp.
CGACATCACGCGGCTGGTCCTGGCGCCACCCCAGATCACCCGGGCACCCGGCGACGGCCGGACCGCCCTGGCCCAAGCCCTGACCCGCCTGTTGCGCCGGAACGGGGTCGGCATCGTCGATCAGCCGCGCCCCGATCGCCTGACGGTGCGCGGCGCGGTCGAGGTGTTGCCCGGCGACACCAGCGACCAACAGAGGGTTTCGATCGTCTGGGAGGTGCTCGACGCCAGCGGCGCCAGCCTGGGCAAGGTCAACCAGGCCAACGTCATTCCGCGCGGCCTGCTGGACAAGCCATGGGGCGACACCGCCCTTCTTATCGCCGAGGGCGCCGCCGCCGGCGTCGGCGAGATCCTGGTGCGCAAGGGGCTTGTGCCGGCTCCATGACAGAGCCGTGAAAGCCCGGTTGTCGCCCGGCGGAGGCGTTGCTATAGTCCGGCCCGCGTGGCGTCCGGGGCCGAGGCATGGGTTTCATCGACCGATCGGTGCTCGCGTTTCGCCGCCGCCCGCCTGCCCGTCGCGCCGCCGGCGCGCGCCCATCGCCCCCGGGGACCCTGGCCCATGAAACTCGTGGCCTGCAACGGCAACCGCCCGCTTGCCGAAGCCATCGCCGCCTATCTCAACATCGAACTCACCAATGCCTCTGTCCGTCGTTTCTCGGACATGGAAGTGTTCGTTGAAATCCATGAAAACGTGCGGGGCGAGGACTGTTTCGTCATCCAGCCCACGTCCTATCCGGCCAACGACAACCTGATGGAGTTGCTGGTCGCGCTGGACGCGCTGCGACGCAGTTCCGCCCGCCGCATCACGGCCGTGATACCGTATTTCGGCTATGCCCGGCAGGACCGCAAAACCTCGCCGCGCACACCAATCACCGCCAAGCTTGTGGCCAACGTGATCGCCGTCGCCGGCGCCAGCCGGGTTGTCACCATCGACCTGCACTCCGGCCAGATCCAGGGCTTTTTCGACATCCCGCTGGACAATCTGTTCTGCGCGCCGGTGTTCTCCAAGGACATCCAGGACCGCTATCCGGGCGAGCGCCCCATGATCGTCTCGCCCGATGTTGGCGGCGTGGTGCGCGCGCGCGGCCTGGCCAGCCGGATCGAGGCCGACCTGGCCATCATCGACAAGCGGCGCGAGCGCGCCGGCGTGTCCGAGGTCATGAACATCATCGGCGACGTCAAGGGCCGAACCTGCGTTCTGGTCGATGATATCGTCGATTCCGCCGGCACCCTGTGCAACGCCGCCGTGGCCCTGAAAGAATCCGGTGCCAACGCCGTCAGCGCCTATGTCAGCCATGGCGTGCTGTCCGGGGGCGCGGTGGCGCGGGTGACCTCGTCGCCGCTGGACAGCCTGGTCATCACCGACAGCATTCAGGCGACGGAAGCCATGCGCCTGGCCAAGAACGTGCATCAGTTGACCATCGCCCCGCTGATCGCCGAGGCGGTCCAGCGCATCAGCGACGAGCGTTCGGTCTCCAGCCTGTTCGACTGATCGCGCCGGCTCCGGACGGGGCCGGCCTGATCCGCCGGCCGCTGCGGCGCGTAGCAGGGTGATCCCACGACCGCCGGACAGAAGAGCGCGCTCGCCATGCCCCATCCCGTCGCCAGCGCCCGCAATGTCCTGGGCGGCACGCTGGAACCCTGCTCCATGCGGCCGCTGACCGGCTTCTTCCGCGACGGCTGCTGCAACACCGGGCCGGATGATGTCGGCTCGCATACCGTCTGCACGGTCATGACGTTGCAGTTCCTGGAATTCAGCCGCCGCGCCGGCAACGACCTGCTGACGCCTCGGCCGGAGTTCGGCTTTGCCGGCCTGAAGCAGGGCGACCGATGGTGCGTGTGCGCGTCGCGCTGGCTGGATGCGTTCGAGATCGGACTGGCGCCCCCCGTGGTGCTGGAAGCCACCCACGAACGCGCGCTTGAGGTGCTGGATCTGGCCGAGCTGAAGGCCTACGCGGCGAAGGCGTAGGGGGCACAGCCTCTCCCCCC
>CAYFTQ010000487.1:0-1971 GCA_964346035.1 uncultured Roseospira sp.
TCGTGTTGTGATCCAACGACGTATCTGCTACAGACTCCCCGGCGGAGCGGGGGGCGCTGGCGGACGGGGGGGCGGGGTGGACCGGGTCATCGCGGCGGCCTTTGATCTGCGGATGGGAACGGCTCAAGCCGGCAGGCTAGCGCCTATATGGGTTGAAAGCCAGATCCCACCAGGGGACTTTGCGTCCGGCGCGGCGATCGCCGCACCGTCGCCACGTGCCCGACGTGCCCGACGTGCCCGACGTGCCCGACGAGCGGGTGGAGTGGGCCGTATCGCTGACCGACCCCCACGAGTCGGGCGCCACGGCGCTGTCATTTGTGATACTCTGTGTCCGGAACGCGGGGCAGCGCCTCAAGCGGGAGGGGAGGATGCGACGCATTCTGTCAGGTTTCATCGCCGGCCTGGCGCTGGCGGTGGGCATTGTCGCGGCGCCAGCGGTTCGGGCGGACGCCATGGGGCCGGCCTGCGTGCGCGATGGCGACACGCTGGTGATCAACGGGCGTCGGGCCTATGGCGACTGCCATGGTGGCGAGGTGGTCCACCTTTTCGGCATCGACGCGCCGGAGCTGAAGCAGCATTGCCAGGCCCGGGGCCAGTCCTGGGAATGCGGCCGTCAGGCCGCCGCCACCCTGCTGCGGCTGACGCTGAACAAGACCGTCACCTGCCTGGGCAATTCATACGACCGTGACAACCGGCTGGTGGCGGAGTGCGGTGCCGGCGGCGTCAAACTGAACAGCACGATGGTGCGGCTTGGCCTTGCGGTCGCGAACGGCCCCCGCTATGCCCGCGAGGAGGGCGTAGCGCGGGCCGAGGGTGTCGGCATGTGGATGGGTACGTTCGAGCGCCCGGCCGACTGGCGCGAAAACAACGAGTAGTCGCCTTCAGCCCTCGTCCAGATGGATATAGCCGCGTTCATAGGCGTGTTGCAGCGCCTCGAAGCCGGCGCGCGCCTCCTCGAACAGGGCGCGCCGATTCTGGATCGCGGCCAGGGTCTTGGGGTCGTCGTGGTCCCAGTCCATGGACATGACGGCCTCCAGGTACTGCGCCCGCAGTCGGGCGATCGAAACAGCCAGCTTGAAGAAACTGGTGCGGTCCAGGTGCGGCAGCTTGTGGCTGATGATTTCCTGGTTGGCGGCGCGCACCGCCATTTCCACCTCTTCCAGGAACCTGCGTTGGGCGATCAGGTGGGCGCGGTCATCCGTGGCCCCGCTCATGGCGGCCTCCCCTAGCGCATTGAACCAGGTAATAGATGCACGATGCATCCTGTTTCCGGATCGAAAATGCACGAACAATTGAATGACGCGCGGCAACATGTGCCGTCAAGGGGACGTCCCTGGACAGCGTCGCCGTGCGAGCGGATCGGGCGGCGCCCGGTGTTGGCGCCGGCCTGACGCCGGGACGGTTGCCCCCCTGGCGCACCGCCATGGTGGACGAGGGCCGCGTCCCGATCAACACATGCGTCGTCGCTTGTGCGCGATGCCCCTCCTCTTTGACGGATGCTGCACTGCAAAAAAATCAAACCAGGAACGACGGGCGCGGACTTATTTTGGGGAGGTAACGACAAGCAGGGGTTCGGACCCTTCAAGGCGTTACCAGCGTGTTTCGAACTCGTTCCAGAAAGGACCGCCCCATGTCGGATCCGCTTTTCCGTACCGAATCGCCCTTTGCCCTTGAAATGGTTGCGCGCGCCGCGCGCGACCGCTATCTGGCCCAAGTCGTCAAGGTCGCTGCTCGCGCACTGTGGACCGCCGTCTTCGGCACCCGCCAGACCGCCCACGATGCCGCCGAGGCATTCCAGGCGTGTTACGTGCGGAACAATGTAATGGTGGCGAATCCAGATGTAAACGACCTTGAATCGCGCCGGTGCAACGATCATGACAACGGTGCCAGCAGCGCGGCCTGAGCCGGCCGTCAAGCTGAGCCGGCCGTCACGTTGAGCGGGTCGTCAAGCCGAGCGGGTCGGCAAAGCGA
>CAYFTQ010000488.1:0-1970 GCA_964346035.1 uncultured Roseospira sp.
CAGCTCCGCGCGTCCGCCAGTTCCTGGTCGGCGGCCATCGCCTCCGCGCGCATCAGGTCCCACAGCCGGGCCTGGATCCGCTCCAGGTCGGGATCGGCGAGGCCGCGTTCGGCGAGTGGGCGGTCGATAGCCACGACCTCCCGGACCTGTCCCGGCCGGCGCGACAGCACCACCACGCGGTGGCCGACGCGCACCGCCTCACTCAGGTTGTGGGTGACGTAGACGCCGGTGAACGGCGTGCGCGTCCACAGTTGCACGAGGTCGTCCAGCAGCAGTTCGCGGGTCTGCGCGTCGAGCGCGCTCAACGGTTCGTCCAGCAGCATCACCGCCGGCTTGACCGCGAGCGCCCGGGCGATCGCCACGCGCTGCTTCATGCCGCCGGAGATCTGCTTGGGCAGGGCGCGGCGGAAGTCGCTGAGGCGCGTGCGCGCCAGCGCGTCGTCGACCAGCCGGTCGATCTTGGCCCGCGCGATCTTCTTGTCCTCGAGCGCCAGACGCACGTTGCCCTCGACCGTGCGCCAGGGCAGCAGGGCGAAATCCTGGAAGACGTAGGTGAGCGGGTTTAGCGACTCCGGCGGCGGCGCGCCGATCTGCAGCACGCGGCCCGCGCTCGGCCGCTCGAGCCCGCCCAGGAAGCGCAGCAGGGTCGACTTGCCGCAGCCGCTGGGCCCGATCAGGCAGACGATCTCCCCGTCCGGCACCGTGAGCGAGATGTCGCGCAGGACCTCGGTCGGTCCGTAGGCATGCGAGACGCCGTCCAGCGAGAGCCGCATCGACGCCTACGTCGTCTCCACGAACCGCGGGTCGACCAGCTGGTCCAGCGTGATTCCGCCCGGAACCAAGCCCTCGGACTTGAACCAGCCCAGCTGGTTCTCGATCGAGGCCATGTTGAGCGCGGCCCCCTCGCTGATCCGCATCGCGCCGGCGCGGATCGACGGGGCGGCCTTCTCGTAGGGGCGGTCGGTGTAGACGTAGTTGTGGATCAGGCGGACCATTTGCTCCGCCGCGTCCTCGCCTTGCGTCTGGTCGACCAGGGCGGCGTTGTAGTCGCGCGCGCCCTTGGCGAAGGCCTCGATGAAGGCGCGCGTCTTCTCGCCGTCCTGGGTGACGTTCTGCGGCGAGGTGAAGGCGGTCGTGACCTGGTAGTTCGGCAGGTAGTCGACCACCTCGCCGATGATCTGGACCGCGCCGCCGCCAGCGAGCGCCTCGGCGATGTGCGGAACGATCGACCAGGCATCGATCTGGCCGGTTTTGATCGCCCCGATGATCGCCCCCACCTTCTGCAGCGGCTTGAAGGAGACGTCGGCGCCTTCCGCCGCGGCGATCTGGGCGCCCATGTAGTGGAACGACGAGCCGGCCTGGGTCATGCCGTAGGTGGCGCCGTCCAGCTTGCCGGGATCGGTCAGGCCGGCTTCGAAGGCCTTGTTGGAGGCCAGGATCTTCTGCCCGTTGACGCCCTTGGACTCCTCCAGCGCGCCGCCGATCACCCTGATCGCACGCTTGTCGGCCAGGCTGATCAGGCCGCCGGTGATCGCGGTCACGGCATAGTCGGCATCGCGCGAGGCGATCGCGACCGCCATCGGTTGGGCCGCCTGGAAGAACTTGAGGTCGACGTCGAGCCCGGCTTCCTTGAAATAGCCGCGCTCCTTGGCGACGAAGGTGGGCGCGTGGCTGGTGAAGCGCAGCGCGCCGACGGTCGCCTTGTCGGCGCCGCGTGCGATCCCCGGCAGGCCGAGCGCCGATGCGCCGGCGACGGCGCCCAGGCCCTGCAGCGTGCGCCGGCGGGTCAGATCGATCATGGCGGTCTCCCCAAATCGTATTGCCTGTCGTTAGCGCCCGTCGCCGAAATCGGCCGGCCGGGCTTTTAACGATGGCGTACGCCGGGCGTGCGGCCCGGTCAAGCCAGGGGCGGGCGCCTGTCGGTAACACGTGATCTGTCCGGTTTATGTAGCACGTGATCTGTCCGGTTT
>CAYFTQ010000489.1:0-1949 GCA_964346035.1 uncultured Roseospira sp.
ACTTGGCGTCGGGTCCGGCGGACGCACCGTCGAGCGGTCGGCGGTCCGGTCCGTGTCCAATGGCAGTCGGGGCGGTCCCGAGGGGTTCGCCCCTTGGGCGGGTGGGAGTGTTGCCCGTGCCGGAGCCGAAGCCGGAGCCGATGCCCGGGCCCAAGCCCAGGCCCGGCGGCAGCCGCCGGGCGTGGTCACTTGGTTTGGTGCCGTCCGCTCAGGTGACGGACGGGTGGGGTCGCGCGGACTCCATCCAGAGCTTGACGGGCACCCCCATGCCCGGTCAGGTAGGGGCGCGGTCGCGCCGAATCGGTTCGTCCCGCATCCCCCTCTACGTTTTTCTTTCTTGAAGCCAGAGCCTCAATTCGGAAAGGCCGGTGATGGACATCGCGGATCTGATCACGCCGGACAGCGTGATGGTGCCTTTGAAGGTGACCAGCAAGAAGCAGGCCCTGCAGGCGCTGGCCCGGCGTGCGGCCGAGCTGACCGGCGAGAGCGAACGCACCGTGTTCGACATCCTGCTGGAGCGCGAACGCCTGGGCACCACGGGCGTCGGCAACGGCATCGCCATCCCGCACGGCCGGTTGGCGTCGCTGGCAGGCATGCATGGCGTTTTTGCCCGGCTGGCGCGACCGATCAACTTCGACGCCATCGACGAACAGCCGGTGGACCTGATTTTTCTGCTGCTGGCCCCCGAAAGCGCCGGTGCCGACCACCTCAAGGCCCTGGCCCGGGTCTCGCGCCTGCTGCGCAACCGCGCCATGTGCGAGAAGCTGCGCGGCACCGAGACGCCGGAAGCCCTGTATGGCCTGCTCATCTCCAACCGCGCCAGCCAGGCGGCCTGATCGGGCGCGGCGCGCTCACGCGTTGCTTTCCGCCTGCCACGACAGCAGCCGGCGCAGGGTCCGGTCAACCACGACATACAGGGCGACGGCAAACGCGGCCAGCAGCGCCAGAGCGGCGAACATGACATCGATCTGCATGCGCGCGTTGGCGTGCAGCATCAGATACCCCAGCCCGGCGCCGGAGCCGACCCACTCCCCCACCACCGCGCCGATGGGCGCCACGGCGGTCGCCACGCGCAGGCCGCTCCCCAGCGCCGGCAGCGCCGCCGGAATCCGGATATGGCGCAGCGTGGCCCAGCGCCCGGCACCCATCACGTGGGCCTGATCGATCCAGCGCGGATCGGCGCGGCGCAGCCCGTCCAGGAAGGCGGTGGCGACAGGGAAGTAAATGATCAGCGTGGCCATGGCGACCTTGGATGCCAGCCCATAGCCCAGCCACAGCACCAGCAGCGGCGCCAGCGCGAACACCGGCACGGCCTGGCTGACCACCAGCACCGGCATCAGCCAGCGTCGCGCCGGCGCCCAGGCCACCAGCGCCAGCGCCGAGGCCACGCCCAGCGCCACCCCCAGCAGAAGCCCCAGAAGGATCTCGCTGTAGGTCACCAGCGCATGCCCCGCCAGACTGTCGGCGCGTCGGACCGCCGTCTCCAGTGTCTGCCAGGGCGACGGCAGCAGATAGGCGCGCTGGCCGTTCAGCCACCACGCCAGGTGCCACAGCGCCAGCAGGCCGGCGATCGTGACAAGCGGACGCACGACGCGGCTCATGAGCGGTTTTCCCCACCGTGGGCCTCGCCCGACAGGCGCCGCAGCAACTCGCCCTGAAGCGCCAGAAGGGCCGCATCGTCGGCGGCGCGCGGCGGCGCGCCCGGCGGTTTCAGTGCGGCGTCCAGGGTGGCCGGGCGGCCATGCAGCACGTGGACGCGATGACCCAGGCGCAGCGCCTCCAGCGGATCGTGTGTCACCAGCAGCACCGTGCGCCCGGCCAACAGGCGGGCGGTCAGGTCCTGAAGGCGCAGGCGGGTCAGCATGTCCAGGGCCGAGAACGGCTCCTCCCCCACGGAGACCCGGCGGGTCCCCCTCAAGGCGCGCCCCCCCCCCGCCCCCTCCCGCCAC
>CAYFTQ010000490.1:0-1947 GCA_964346035.1 uncultured Roseospira sp.
GGGCGGTCTTGGGCTGGGGTACACGGCCCGGGCTGTTCTGGAGGACGAGCGGGTCAGCTCGCTCCTTGTCGTCGAGATGCTGGACGCTGTGATCGACTGGCACCGGACCGGGCTGTTGCCCCTGGGCCGCGACCTGACAGGCGATCACCGGTGCGGTTTCATCCATGGTGATTTCTTCGCCCTGGCTGACGGGACGGCCGGGTTCGATCCCACCGCGCCCGGACGCCGCTTCGATGCCATCCTGGTCGATATCGATCATTCGCCGGAGGCCCTGCTCGATGACCGCGGCGCGGGCTTCTACCGAACTGACGGTCTGCGGGCTCTGGCGGCTCATCTTCGGCCCGGCGGCGTGTTCGGGTTGTGGTCGAACGAGGCGCCCGACCCGGGCTTCACCGACCGGCTGGCGACGGTATTCGCCGAGGCTTGGGCGGCACCGGTGACCTTCGACAATCCGTTGCAGGGACGGCCCTTTACGCAGACCGTCTATCTGGGCCGTAAAGCAGTCACGCCATGCGAGGGGGCATGACCGCGTCCCCTCTTACGCGCGAACCCGGCGATGCGGCCACGGCAACTGACGCCTGTCCGGTCTGCCGGTGGCCCGGAACGCGCCCGTTCCAGAACGTTTCCGGCCGGCACTACAGGCGATGTCCGACCTGCGCGGCCCGCTTCCTGGAACCACGCCAGCGTCTTTCGCGGCAGGCGGAACACGCCTGCTATTTGCTTCACGAAAACCGGCCGGATGACCAGGGCTATCGCCGCTTCCTGTCGAAACTGGCAGCGCCGCTGCTGGCCCGATTGCCGGCGGCCTCCCGTGGTCTGGATTACGGGTGCGGTCCGGGCGCGGCGCTGGCAGCCATGCTTGAGGAAGCCGGCCACGAGGTGGCGCTCTACGACCCCTTGTTTCAACCCGACCGGAAAGCGTTATCGCAGGCCTATGATTTCGTGGCCTGCACGGAGACGGCGGAGCACTTTCACCGGCCGGCGGATGAGTTCGCTCGTCTCATGGGAATGGTTCGTCCGGGCGGCTGGCTGGCGATCATGACCTGCTTCCAGACCGATGATGCGCGCTTTCCGGACTGGCACTATCGCAGGGACCCGACCCACGTCGTCTTTTACCGCGAGGAGACGTTGCGATATGTGGCGGCTGCGGCCGGCTGGCGTTGCGAGGTCCCGGTCAAGGACGTCGCCTTGATGCAAAGGCCGGCGAATCACGGCGACTGACGTTTCCGGAAAGGCGTCGGGTTCCTCGCGAGACAGCAGCGGGCCGGGGCCGGGTCCGAGGCGGTTCATGGCCGCCCCCTGCTCCCCCGGCAGACCTCGCCCCCGGCTACACCCTTGGCTTAGCGCGCAGGGTTGGGGACGCGCCGAGGGGATCGTCGGGCCAGGGGTGTTTGGGGTAACGGCCGCGCATGTCCTTGCGCACCTCGGCCCAGGCGCCGCGCCAGAAGCCCGGCAGGTCGCGCGTGATCTGGATCACCCGGCCGGCCGGCGACAGCAGGTGCAGCACCACCGGCACCCGTCCCGCAACCACAGTGGGGTGGCGGTCGAGCCCGAACAGGGCCTGCGCCCGCACCGCCAGCACCGGCGCCGGCCCGGTGTTCCGCCCCGGTCCGCCCGTCTGGCGCGATGCCGCCTCGCGCGCGACCGAGCCAAAGTCACCCGTGCCGAGGTCACCGTCCTGGCCCGCCTCCATCGCCGTATAGTCCAGCGCCTTGCGGGTCCCGGTCGGCAGTAACAGCGACTCCGGCGCCAAATCGTCCAGCGCGCGCGCCTTGTCCCACGGCAGCAGGGTCCTCAGCGCCGCCGTCAGGTCGCCCGACGCGACATCCTCCGGGCGCCGCGACCCGGCCGCAACCGGCGCCAGCCAAGCCTCAAGCGACTCCAGCAGGGCCGCGTCCGACAGATCGGGCCAGCCGGCGACCGCCCCCTCAAGCGCGCGCAGCAACC
>CAYFTQ010000491.1:0-1946 GCA_964346035.1 uncultured Roseospira sp.
GGCCTTGGCGGTCTGGGTTTCCCCGGCCTCATCCGCAGAGGCATCATCCGCCGCCTCGGCCTGGTCGCCGGCCATGTCGCCGCCGGACCCGGCCTCACCCGCCTCAGACGCATCGGCCGCCTCTTCGGCATCGCCACTCTCGCCGTCACCGCCGTCGTTGGCCTCCTGCGCTTCCGGCTCGGGCAGCGGCATCGGATCGTCGGACTGGGCGCGCAGATAGGCGATCACGTCGGCCAGCTTCTCGGAGTCCTTGATGCCCTGATAGGACATGTTGTTGCCCGGCGCCCAGCCGTTCGGGTTCTCCAGGTAGCCGGCGAGCTTCTCGTAAGTCCACGCGCCGTCCTTGTCCTTGAGCGCCTGGGAGTAGTTGAAGCCGTCCGCGCTGGCGATGTCCGTGCCGACCACGTTGTACAGGTTCGGGCCGACCTTGTGCGGGCCGCCCTGGTTGAAGGAGTGGCACGCCTTGCAGACTTGCACGCCCTTCTCGCCCGCACTGGCGGAGGCGTCGGCCAGGAGCGTCGCCAAGTCGGGCGCCTGCTCCTCGCCGTCATCGCCGGAAGCACCGCTGCCAGAGCCGCCATCGCCAGAGCCGCCGCCCGCGGAACCGCCGCCACCGGTGTCTTCCTTCAGCGCAACCTTGTACACCGGATCTTCCGGCGGTTGCGGGGTGACCAGCAGGTCGGCCACGAAGCTGGTGCCCATGATCACGACGCCAGCGGTCAGGACAGCAGCTGCGATCTTATTCAGTTCCAGAGACATTCGGACGTTCCTTGCAGCCTCTCATGTTGAGCGGCGAGACCATAGCCGCAGCCTTGCAGGCGTTCAAGTGGCCGGACCGGCGCCGCGCGCGCTAAAGTCCAGGCTTACTTTCCTACCTAGAATTTGTCTCGCATCCGGCGCGGCCAACGCTGTGCGTCGCAATGCCGCGCCCGCGCGCGGGCGACGTCCGCGCGCCAAAACCTTGCCCATTCAAGTGGATGTGTGGCGGTTCGTTGACACCCCCGGCCAGCCTCCCGATACTCCGGCGCAGTTTCGGGGCCTGCCAGGCTGCCCCTTGTATCGTCCGCCGACCCTAGAACGCCGTCCGGCCGCCGCACGTTTGGTGCAGGGGCGGGAGATGCCGAAATCGGGAAGACCGATGTCCGAGACACCCACTCCCGACGCCGACAGCGCGGCCGACACCGGGGCCGACACTGCAGCCGGCGCAGGGGCCGGCGCAGGGGCCGGCGCAGGGGCCGGCGCGGGCGACCCGCGGCACCGGATCGCTTTCCAGGGTGCCCACGGCGCCTACTCCGACATGGCCTGCCGGATGGTGTTTCCGGATTTCGTCACGGTGCCGTGCCCGTCGTTCGAGGACACCTTCGCCGCGGTGCGCGACGGCGAGGCCCACAACGCGATGATCCCGATCGACAACTCCTCGGCCGGGCGGGTGGCGGACATCCACCACCTGCTGCCGGACAGCGGGCTGCACATCGTGGGCGAGCACTTCCAGCCGGTGAACCACCACCTGCTTGGCGTGGCCGGCGCGCGTCTGGAGGGCATCCGCAAGGTGCACAGCCACATCCAGGCGCTCAGCCAATGCCGGCAGTACCTGCGCGGGCGCGGGCTGGAGCCGGTGGTCCACGCCGACACCGCCGGCGCCGCCGCCGAGGTCGCCGAGCGCGGCGATCCGGCGGAGGCGGCGATCGCGTCCCGCCTCGCCGCCGAGATTTACGGCCTGCGGTGCCTGGCGAACGACGTCGAGGATCTGGACCACAACACCACCCGCTTCCTGATCATGGCGGACGAGCCGATCGACCCGGACCCGGAACAGGGGCCGGTCGTGACCTCGCTCGTGTTCCGGGTGCGCTCGGTACCGGCGGCGCTCTACAAGGCGCTCGGCGGGTTCGCCACCAACGGCGTCAACATCACCAAGCTGGAGAGCTACATCCTGGATTCCCGTTTCA
>CAYFTQ010000492.1:0-1935 GCA_964346035.1 uncultured Roseospira sp.
AGTTGCGGGCAAGGCCGCGCTCGCCGTGCGCTGCGCCGCTGGCGCGGGCCGGACCTGTTGCGATCCGCGTCTGGTGGCGGGCGCGCGTCAGGCCGGCCGCGCCGACAAGGTCAGGGCCGCCGGCTCTGCCAAGCTGGACCGCCTGATGGACATGCTGCCGGAACTCATCGCCGAGGGTCGGCGCGTGCTGCTGTTCTCGCAGTTCACCAGCATGCTGGACCTGATCGAGGCGGCGGTGACCCGGGCGGATATTCCCCATGTCATGCTGACCGGCCAGACCCGCGACCGCACCAGCGTGGTCAGGCGCTTCCAGAAAGGCGACATGCCGCTGTTTTTGATCAGCCTGAAGGCCGGCGGCGTGGGCCTGAACCTGACCGCCGCCGATACGGTGATCCATTATGACCCGTGGTGGAACCCGGCCGTCGAGCAGCAGGCGACCGACCGCGCGCACCGCATCGGTCAGGACAAGGCGGTGTTCGTCCACCGCCTGATCGCCGAAGACACCATCGAGGGAAAAATGCAGGCCCTCAAGGACCGCAAGCAGGCCCTCGCCGACGGCCTGTACGATCCCGACGGCGCCACCCCCTTCGACATCAGTGAGGACGACGTCGAGTTCCTGCTGGGGGACGGGTGAGGATCGCATTGCGCTGCGGCTGCGGCCCCGCAGAGGTGCCAGCATCGCGGCAAGCTGGTATGACTGCGGCGCGTTCGACCAGGATACGGAGTCCCCGCCATGAAAGCCGCCACCCGCATCGTCTGCATCAGCCAGGCCCGCATGACCTCCACCCGCCTGCCAGGCAAGGTCATGGCACCGATCGCCGGCGAGCCCATGCTGGCGCTGCATCTGCGGCGCCTGCGCCGGTCGCACCGGCTTGACGCGGTCGTGGTCGCCACGCCGGACAGCCCGGAAAGCCAACCCATCGTGGACCTTTGCCACGCCCTGGACGCGCCACTGGTCCGGGGCGACGAGGCCGACGTGCTGTCGCGCTATGCCAAGGCCGCGCGGACGTTCAACGCCGATGTGGTGGTCCGCGTCACGTCCGACTGTCCCCTGATCGACCCGGTCCTGGTGGATCGGACCATAGCAGCCTTCCTGACCGGAGAGGCCGATTACGTTGCCCTCGACACCACCAACAGCTATCCGCGCGGGCTGGACTGCGAGGTCATGACCGCCGCCGCGCTGTTCGAGGCCGACGAAAAGGCCGTCGCCCAGCCGGAGCGCGAACACGTCACGCCTTACGTCAAGACCCGTCCGGAGCGATTCCGGTGTCACTATCTCGGCGGTGGTCCAGGCCCCGGCTATCGGCTGTGCGTGGACGAACCGGCCGATCTGGACCTGGTGCGGCGTGTCGCCGGCGCGCTGGTGGACACGCCTGAGTTCGGGTGGCCGGAGATCGAGCGGGTCCTGACCGAAAATCCCGACTGGGTCGCGATCAACACCATGGTGCACCAGAAACCGGTCTGACCCCGGCTTTGGAATGGGTCCGGCCCCCGGCAGCTCATCCGCGCGGCGGCCCAAACCGGCCGGTTACGACCGATTCTCAGCGGCAAACGATGGTCTCGTCCGGCGGCGCCGAAAGCGCCCGGGGCGGTGCGTACAGGGCATCCAGCAGTGGCCGGGGCGCCCGCCGCGTTGACGCAGATGTCATGAGACCGGCGCGGCCGGGACGACGCGGTCGCGGCCACTCCCCTTGGCGGCATAGAGGGCCTCGTCGGCCTGCTTGAGAAGGCGTTCGAACCCGGCCCGCGCCGGGTCGATCTCGGCATCGGTTTGCGCTGCCCCGATGCTGACGGTTACGGCGATCGTCCGCGAACCCGCGCGAAACGGCGTCGCCGCGATCGCCGCGCGCAGGCGCTCGGCCAGAGCCAACGCGGGCTCCGCCTTCGCGAGGTGATTGCACAGCTTCGCGAGCGTCTTCGTCGGGCCGATCCCGA
>CAYFTQ010000493.1:0-1935 GCA_964346035.1 uncultured Roseospira sp.
GCCACCGCCGCCGTGGTGCCGCTGCCCAGGAACGGGTCCAGGATCACGTCACCGGGATTGGAACTGGCCAGGACAACCCGATGCAGCAGGCTTTCCGGCTTCTGCGTCGGATGCACCTTGGCCCCATCCTCGCCCTTCAGGCGCTCCGCCCCGGTGCACAGCGGCAGGCTCCAATCACTGCGCATCTGGATGCCTTCGTTGAGCGCCTTCATGGCCTCGTAGTTGAAGGTATAGCGCGCCTTCGGCCCCTTGGAGCACCACAGCAGCGTTTCATGGGCGTTGGTAAAGCGGGTGCCGCGAAAGTTGGGCATCGGGTTGGTCTTGCGCCAGACAATATCGTTCAGCAACCAGAAGCCACGGTCCTGCAACGCCGTACCGACCCGGAAAATGTTGTGATAGCTGCCGATGACCCACAGCGTGCCGGTATCCTTCAACACCCGGTGGCAGGCATCCAGCCAGGCGGCGGTGAAGGCATCATAATCGGCGAACCCCTGGAAGCGATCCCAGTCGTCATCCACGCCATCGACGCGGCTGTTGTCGGGCCGGGTCAGATCGCCACCCAGTTGCAGGTTGTAGGGTGGGTCGGCGAACACGACATCCACCGAGGCGGGCGGCAGGCCGTCGAGCACCTCGACGCAGTTGCCCTGATAGATGCGATCGGTCTTCAGCAAGGACATGGCGGCGGCTTCCGGTCGGCGCGTGCGGGGACGGGGCGGGCGGCGGCGCGACTCGACAGGCCGCGTTCACCCGGTTTTACGCCGTCCCGAGTCGGATGGCAATATGTCTATTCAAAACAGGACTCTACGCCAGAGTCTGAAAGTCTGAATTGAAGCCGTCAGACGAGTCCCCGCCGCAACACATGGGGGGCGGGCCGGCACTCATCCCCCATCGCTTGGGGGCAAAAAAAGTTCTCCGGCGTCCGGGTTGGCCCGCTCCAGCGCCCGGCGCACCGGGGCGAAGCCGCGCCGGTGGTGCCTCGTCGGTCCCAGACGGTCCAGCGCGGCGAGATGCCCGGCGGTGCCATAGCCCTGGTTGGAGGCCCAGCCGTAGCCGGGGAAGCGCGCGTCGAGTTCCGCCATCAGACGATCGCGCGTGACCTTGGCGACAATGGACGCGGCAGCGATGGACAGCGAACGCCCGTCGCCCCCCACCACGCAGCGCACGGCACAACCGCCGACCAGCGCGGGCGGCCGGTTGCCATCCACCAGCGCCAGCGTGGGCGCCGGTGCGCCCAGCCCGGCCACCGCCCGCGTCATGCCGGCCAGGGTGGCGCCCAGGATGTTCAGGCGCTCGATTTCCTCGACCGCGACCACGGCAACGGACAGGCGCGCGGCCTCGGTGCCGTCCAGCGCGACCAGCAGGGCCTCGCGCCGGGCCGCCGAAAGGGTCTTGGAATCCGCCAGCCCGTCGCGCAGGGCGGCCGGCAGGCGGGCGCGCTCCAGCACGGCGGCGGCGGCGACGACGGGACCGGCCAGCGGCCCCCGCCCGGCCTCGTCCACGCCGCACACAAGACCCTCATGGGCGGCTTCCAGGGCGAAGTCGGGCATGGTTGGGTGGGCTCTCCGGAGGCGCAATCGGGGGACGGGGACGGGCACGGGCACGGGCACGGGCACGGGCGCGGCGCGAGCGACCGGACCCGATCATGCCGATCCTGTCGGGTGGGGCAAGGGGGCGGGTGGGTGGAACGCCTTCGCCATCCCCACGCCAACTTGCGCCGCCGCGCTTCCCCTCCCCATATCGGTGGCAGACAACCGACCACCTGGCGCGTGCCCGCTTTCACGGGGCGCGCCGTTCGGCGGGACACACGGCGGCCCATCATCGGGAACCGGGGTCCCGGCCGCGAAGACGAGAGAGGACCGACCGCCATGGACCTGGAAACCTTCACCGACCGCGCCAAGGGCTTCCTTCAGGCCGCGCAGACCATCGCCCTTCGGG
>CAYFTQ010000494.1:0-1926 GCA_964346035.1 uncultured Roseospira sp.
ATCGACGCACGCCGCCTGTCGGCGCTCATCCCGCGCCTGAAACGTTCCGGCGCGCACAATGTCCAGCTGATGCATCCGGGCACGCCCGATGTGCTGGGCCCGCTGCAAGGGCAGATGGACTGTGTGTTCATCGATGCGCCATGCTCGGGCACCGGCACATGGCGGCGAAAGCCGGACACGAAATGGCGTCTCAGCGCAAAGGCGCTGCAGCGCCGGGTGCGGGAACAGGCGGACATTCTGCGCGCCGGCGCGGCTTTCGTGAAACCCGGGGGGCGGCTGGTCTATGTGACCTGTTCCATCCTGATCGAGGAAGGTGAGGACCGGGTCGGCGATTTCCTCTCCGCCCAGCCCGAATTCAGGGCCGAGAGCGCCGCGGATGCCGCCATTTCCAGCGGCCTGCTCACCGAGGCAGGGGCGCGGGCCGTGCGCGCCGGTCAGGGGGCCGGCGGAAGTGTCCGGCTCACCCCCCTTCAGGCGGGAACCGACGGCTTTTTCTTCGCGGTGCTGCGACGGGCGCGCTGAGCCGCGTTAATGCGCGCCCTCGCCGCCCGCACCGGCGTTGTGGGGTTCAGTCGCCGGCCTCGACCTTGTCCTGCGTCTTCGTCTCGAAATCGCCGGCGTCATGGCGCTCGCGAAGCTGAGTAGAGGGATCCCCGAAGGTGCGGTTCACCATGCGCCCGCGCCTGACCGGTTCGCGCCGGGAAATCTCGTCCGTCCAGCGGATGACATTCGTATAGTCGTGCACTTGCAGGAACTCGGCAGCATCGTAGACAAGCCCCTTCACCAGCGCGCCATACCAGGGCCAGATCGCCATATCGGCAATCGTGTAGTCCGGCCCCGCCATATACGCGTTTTCGGCGAGATGCCTGTCGAGCACATCGAGCTGGCGTTTGACTTCCATGGCATAGCGATCGATCGGGTATTTCAGCTTCACGGGGGCATAAGCATAGAAATGGCCGAAACCGCCGCCGAGGAAGGGCGCCGAGCCCATCTGCCAGAACAGCCATGACAGGGTCTCGGTGCGCGCCGGCGCCTTTTCAGGCAGGAATTCGCCGAACTTTTCGGCCAGGTGCATGAGGATCGCGCCGCTTTCGAAGACGCGGACCGGTGTTTCACCACTGTGATCGACAAGGGCCGGGATCTTCGAATTGGGATTGGCCTCGACGAAACCCGAGGAGAACTGCTCGCCCTCGCCGATATTGATCAGCCAGGCGTCATATTCGGCGCCGGAATGGCCCCTGGCCAGCAATTCCTCCAGCATGACGGTGACCTTCACGCCATTGGGCGTTCCCAGCGAGTAAAGCTGCATCGGGTGTTTGCCGACGGGCAGGGCCTTGTCATGTGTCGGACCGGCAACCGGGCGATTGATCTTCGCGAAACGCCCACCGCTCTCCTTGTCCCAGGTCCAGACCTTCGGCGGTTCGTAATCTCCGGTTTCGCTCATGCCGCGCCCCTTTGCGTTTTGCCTTCGAGCTGTGATGTGCGGCCATGTAAATGATGGGTCGGTGCGTCAAGCAAGCCCTGTCTGCCGGCCCTCCCGCACTTGTGACCGAGCGCCGGAATGCGTCTGCACCTGAAGCTGCGGGCGCGCCGCCGCCCCCGGCGGAAAGGCCGATGCTTCTGTGGAAAGGCGGCGCGCGGGTGCACCCGGCCTTGCGAAACGCCCGGAGGGTGTGGTCCAAACCCCGGCAGCCGCATGACACAGGTCGGGACCGATGGCGAGCCTGACGTAATCGCGGCGCGGACCCGGGAGCGGTTAGGCGATGGCAGCTGAGATGATTGATGGCAAGGCCGTGGCGGCCGGGCTTCGCGCGCAGGTGGCGGCGGCGGTGTCCGCACTGCCGGGACAGCCCGCGCTGGCCGTGGTGCTGGTGGGCGAGGACCCGGCCAGCCAGGTCTATGTGCGCAACAAGAGCCGCCAGACCG
>CAYFTQ010000495.1:0-1913 GCA_964346035.1 uncultured Roseospira sp.
TTTCGATCACCGTGTTGGCCAGGAGCTGCCGGCACATGTCGTCCACGCGGGCGCGGGCGGTCTCGGCGTCGGTGTCGTCCAGGTCCAGGTCGATGACCTTGCCCTGGCGTGCCTCGCGTACGCCGTCGAATCCCATGGCCCCCAGCGCGTGGGCGATGGCCTTGCCCTGCGGGTCCAGCACGCTGTGTTTAAGGGTGACGTGAACGCGCGCCTTCATGGTGGGGTCCTTCCGGCTGTCGGGTCGGGTCGGGTCAGGCTGACGGTTTCAGGGGCGAGGACGAGGGCAGGGACGAGGGCAGGGACGGGGGCGGCGCGCGCGTCGCCCCCGTCCGCTATTGCAGGGTGGCTGGTCCGGGCATGTCGCGCGGGCCGCCCTCGGGCAGGATGCCAAGGCGCCGGGCGACCTCCTGATAGGCTTCCTCGACGCCGCCCATGTCGCGGCGGAAGCGGTCCTTGTCCAGGCGTTCCGAGGTCTTGACGTCCCACAGGCGGCAGTTGTCCGGGCTGATCTCGTCGGCCAGCACCAGCGACATTTCGTCGGTCTGGTCGTCGTAGACGCGGCCAAACTCCAGCTTGAAGTCCACCAGTTTCAGGCCGACGCCCAGGAACAGGCCGGACAGATAGTCGTTCACGCGCAGGGCCAGGCTCATCATTTCGTCCAGGTCCTGGATGCTGGCCCAGCCGAAGGCGGTGATGTGCTCTTCGGTGACCATGGGGTCGCCGAGCTCGTCGCTCTTGTAATAGTATTCGACGATGGAGCGCGGCAGAACCGTGCCTTCCTGGATGCCAAAGCGTTTGGATAGCGAGCCGGCGGCGACGTTGCGGACCACGACCTCTATGGGAATGATCTCGACCTGGCGCACCAGTTGCTCGCGCATGTTGAGGCGGCGGATGAAGTGGGTCGGCACACCGATGTCATGCAGGCGCTGCATCAGGTATTCGCTGATGCGATTGTTCAGCACGCCCTTGCCGGTGATCGTGCCCTTTTTCTGATTGTTGAAGGCGGTGGCATCGTCCTTGAAGTACTGCACGATGGTGCCGGGTTCCGGTCCTTCGAACAGGACCTTGGCCTTGCCTTCATAGAGTTGTCTGCGTCGGGCCATCGGGTTCAACTTGAGGGGGGGAACGGAAAAACCAAGCGGGGCACCCCGCCGCGCGCGGCGGGAGCGCGCACCATAACGCGGGCCGCCCCGCCGTGAAAGGTGGTTTTCCGTTCGTCCCCCGGAGCGCCGTCAGTCGGCGCTCTGATGCCCGGGCGATGGCGGCGCGGTTGCCTCCGGTGTGTCGCCGGGGGCCGCCTCGATGCTCTTGGCGTCCTTGCCTTTCCTGCGCTTCCTGGACCCGGCGACCGCAGCCGGCGCCGGGCGGGTGCCGGCCCCGGGGTCGGGGGGGACGCCCTTCGGTCCCGCACCGGGGCCGTGGTAGTCGGTCACGCCTTCGGCCAGAGCGAAGCAGGCCAGGCGCACAGAGCGGGGGATCTCGATCGAGTCGCCGTCGCGCTCGCCCTTTTCGTAATACTGAACCACCCGCCGTTTCAGGCCCAGGGCCTCGGCGGCCTCCTTCTGCGACATGCGCATGACGCCCTTGCGCCACTGCTTGAAGTCCTTGGGGGTCACGGTGCCATCCCGACTGCTGCGCCGCGCCGTCGTGGCGGGGCCTCGCCGGCCCCGGAACGGCAACAAAGCCTAGCACGCTCCGGGGCCGGCGGGAAAACCGCATTTGTCATGGCATGACCGGCGCCGTTAACCCTCCGTCCACCGTTGCCCGGTGATGCTGTCCCATGGGTCGGAATCGCGTGCCGGCCGGTTCGTTCTTGTTGCTCGTCAGGGAGCCGCCCGTGTCGGGACCCCCCGTCAAACCCCCCGCCCCGCAACTGGCTGCCACCGTGCAGGTCGGGGGCCGTGCCGTTGGGC
>CAYFTQ010000496.1:0-1882 GCA_964346035.1 uncultured Roseospira sp.
GCCGCGCGAACGCGGTCTTTGACGCCGGTTGCGGCCCGCAGCTGCCCGAATTCCGTCCGTTCCCGCCCTGTTGCCGCCAATCGAACGGCGAAGCCCATCCATTTTGCCGGCGTTGGCCTTTCACGAAACGAGCGGCGCCGGGCCGCGCCTGGACGGAGCGCCGGCGGCCTGAAGCCGGTTTTCCGTGATTCAGTGAGGCAATCCGGCGCGCTCGACCGGCCTGCCTGTGCGCTGCACGCAGACAGGCGGCGCCCGGCTTTGCGGCCACAGGCCGGGCAGGTCCTTGCTGGCTAGGTGACGCAGGATCCGCTCGATTACTGGCGGATCCTCGATAATGGTGACTTGCCCTTTTTTTGCCAATCTGGACCGTATCGATGCGCTTGGTAGACCAGGATTCCGCAATTCCGGCAAGCCGGATATCTGCGGATATCATCTTTCAGCCCCGGTACTTTGGTTGTTCACCAGGACCGAGCCGGAACGCCCGCCGCTGAGACGGTGTTTTTCGCCTTATCAAGGACCCTATTCACGTTCCACGACCTGACCCTCGGGCCCCCGCGACGCTGCCTTCGACGCCGGCAATGGATCCGGAATGCCCGTTTCAATCCCGGATCGGCTGAGGGCTAGTGGGCCATGCGGCTAATTAGCCGTGTGGCCGACTAATAAGGCTTTTCCCCCGAAGTGTTTTCAGTCCATAAATTCCCGCGTTTGACGTCAGCCAGACCCGTGAAGCCATCCATGATCGGCATCAAGGAAACGGGAAAACTGGGGGCGCCCCAGCGCTTGATGTGTTTGCTGCCGTCTTTTGGAAAGTTATAGCCGCTGTAGGCGGAGCAGACGACCGTGTAGGTATCCGAGGCAAGCTTCCAGCTTGCCTCGGTGATGTTGATGCACTTGCCGCCCTTGGGAAAGGCGTAGGCCTCGGGCGGGTCGCCAAGTATTTCGCCCAGCTTGACCTTGCTATCGACGATGGCCGCCGGCAGCTCCTCCTCATGCAGCTTGCCGCAGTCCTCGTGCAGGTAATTGTGCGATCCGATGTCGATCACCTCGCACGGCACGGTCCTGAGCTCTTCCACCGTCATGGGCCGTTGTCCCTCAAAGCCCTTTTCGACGTCATGCGCGTACGGCGTGCCTTCGATCACATGCCCCACGGAGACAAACCACGTGCAGGGGATCTGCATCATTTTTAGCCACGGCAGGCTGGTTTCAAGATCTTTGGCGTAGCCGTCATCGAACGAAAGCACGAACGCCATCTCCTTGTTCTTTCCCGAATCCAGCCGCCGTTGCGCCTCCGCCAGGGAAATGATGGGGAAATGGCGCTGGATAAACTCGACCTGCCCTACGAAGTCCTCGAGCGGCAATTTCATCCTACTGCCAGCATCGTTGCCCACCGTGTGGTAGAACAACATGACAATCGGGGCCTGGCCGGATTCGCTGAGCCGTTGCCTGGCCGCCATCAGCCGGCGATACGCCAGAAGGTATTTGATCCAGGTCGGGATGCTGGTGAAGTAATCCGGTGGCCGGCCCAGCCGAGCCAGCTCCCTGGCCAGCCGCTTTCGGCGTTGCGCCTCGAATCTTGCTTCCAGATATTCCCCGGATCTGCGATAGGTTTTTCCCCGTGAAAGATCCTGGCGCGTGGCGGTCTCGCGTCCTGCCGCCACGTCCTTCAGTACCTCGTAATACAGCGCTGTACCCGCCATGTTGGCTTTGATCTCAAGGCTGCCCATGGTGTCGTAGGGTTCGATGGGGATGATGCGCTGCCCCAGCACCGCGCCTTCGTCGACCTTTTCCACGGCATGGTGCACCGTGACGCCGATCTCTTTTTCGCCATTGTGCAGCTCCCAGTAGCCGACGCGTCCGCCGCCGCGGTAGTCGGGCGTCTTGC
>CAYFTQ010000497.1:0-1877 GCA_964346035.1 uncultured Roseospira sp.
GGGGGGAGGCGTTGGGGTGGGGTTGAGGCAACACGCGCGTTCCGTGCGGATACCCCCTCTTCCCCCTCCCGACCTCCCCCCCATCCATTTTCAGGACGGGGGGGGGCTGGCAGGCTCGGTCGTCTACCGGTACGGCTTCAGCAGGCGGTCAGCCAGGGCCTGCGCCTCGCCCAGCGCTTCGGCCGGGGTCTTGGAGCCGGTCAGCGCGGCCTGGATGGCGTCATCCAGGGCCTTGCGGACGCGGCCGGTCTGGTAGGTGGACAACTCGGCGGTGGCGAACTCAAGCTGATCGCGCGCCACGGCCGCATAGGGGAACTCTTTCACATAGTCCTTCAGGACATCGGTCTCGTAGGCGGCCGGCGAGACGCCCATGTAGCCGGTCTTCATGGACCATTCGGCGGCGCGCTCAGGGGCGGTCATGAAGCGGATCAGCTTCATGGAGGCCGTGCGTTCTTCCGGACTGGCGTCCTTGAAGACATAGAAATTACCGCCGCCGGTGGGCGTGCCGCGACGCTCGTTCGCCGGCAACATGGCAACGCCGAAGTCGAACGAGGCGTTTTCCTTGACGGCCGTCAGGTTGCCGGTGGAATGCCACATGATGGCGGTCTTGCCTTCCAGAAAGTTCTGACGCAGCGTGCCCCATTCGATGGTGCCTTCCGGCATGACGCCGTGTTCGGTGCCCAGCGCGCGCCAGAAGTCCAGCGCCTCGATGGTGTCGGGATCATCGAAATACGTCTCGGTGCCTTCGCCGTTCATCAGCACCTGATCGTTCTGCATCGCCAGCGCGCCGAACATCCAGTACGGATAGCCGGTCGAGGGGATCATGACACCCCACTGGGAGCCATCATCCTTGGTCAGCGCCTTGCCGGCCTCCGCCAGCTCGTCCCAGGTCGCCGGCGGCGCCTCGGGGTCCAGGCCGGCGTCGCTGAAGGCGTCCTTGTTGTAGTACATGACGATGGTCGAGCGCTGGAACGGGATGCCCCAGGTCTTGCCACCGGTGCGGCCGTTTTCCATCAGGGTCGGATAAAAACTGTCGAGCCAGGCCTTTTCCTCGTCGGTCTCGACGATGTCGTCGAAGGCAACAATGGCGTCCTGTTCGATCAGGTCATAGATATCGATGGAGAACATGACGGACAGCTGCGCAGACTCGCCGCCCTTCAGGGCCGTCAACGCCTTGATCCGGGCGTCGTTATAGTTGCCGGCGTAGATGGCGTTCACGGTAATGTCGGGATTCTCGGCCATGAAGTCGGCGACCATGCCGTCGATGATCGTGGTCAGCGGACCACCGACGGCCACCGGGTAGTACATGGTCAGTTCGGTTTCGGCCTGGGCGGTGGAGGCACCGGCCACCCCGGCCATCAGCGCGGTCGCGGCGGCAGTGCCGACGACGGCCTTTTTCAGGTCATGGAACATCGTCTAGATTTCCCTTTCGTCTGGGCTGGCAAGCGACCGGACCATCCGGTCCGGCCCGGGCGATGTCCGTCGGGCGCGGCAACGCCAGGCGGACGAGGCGGGGCGGCTCAGGGTTCGGCGCCGCCCCGCCTTTTTCCGGTGTCCTCGAACAGATGCTCGGCCTCGGCTGGCCAGGCGATACGCACGTCTTCGCCCGGTTGCGGAACCGCGCGACCGGGTGCGCGGACAACGATGTCCTCGCCGTTCAGCGACAGCCGCAACAGGGTTTCGGCGCCCAGATAGTCCAGCGCCAGCACCCGGGCCGGCCGGCCGGTTCCGTTCAGGACCACATCCTCCGGCCGCACGCCCAGCAGGGTGCCCGGGCGCGGCCCGCGCAGCAGGTTCATGGGCGGCTGGCCGATGAAGCGGGCGGCGAAGGCGTTGGCCGGACCCTCGTAAAGCACCGGCGGCGGCCCCCGCTGTTC
>CAYFTQ010000498.1:0-1868 GCA_964346035.1 uncultured Roseospira sp.
CGCACCCCCGGGCGAGCCACCGGGCAAGCGGGCTGGGGGATGTGGCGGTGGTCTTCGCCGGTTTCGTGTTGGAGGCCGGACACCGCCACGTCGCCGAGGTGAAGCGCGGCCCCCAGTGGGAGCCGATGCTGGTGGAGAAGGACATCGTCCCGTACGGCATCGTCTACAGCGGCACGCATGTCTGCTACGCGCCCCGGCAGCTTCTGCGCGTGCCGCCGCCGGAACTCATGAGTGGGCGGAAGGTGGTGGTCAAGCGCGCCGGACCGCCCTGTACCGCGGCAGTGGACAGCGACCGGTTCCTGATCGGCGATTCGGTCTACGGCATCGTCCCCGCGTCCGGGCTCGAGTGCGACTACCTCGCCGCGGTCCTCAACAGCCGGCTCATCGACTTCTACTTCCGCCGCATCCGTCCGCCGCGCCCCGAAGAAGGCATGGCGAGCATGCTTCGCCAGATCGACCTGGAGGACCTGCCCGTCCTGCTTCCGAAAAAGAGCGCGCAGGCCGCCATCGTCGAGCTCGCCCGGCAGGCCGCCACCCTCGCCGACCCGGGCCCCAGCCTGCGCGTCGACCAGCGACGGGTCCTCAACGCGCTCAACCGCGGCATCTTCGAGATCTACGGATTCGGCAAGCGGGAAGTGAAGCGTCTGGCCGATCTCAACTTCTGACCGCCGCCGCGGTCGCTTGCGCCCCCTCTTCCCGTTGCCGGCGCCGCACGTGCAGCTCGTTCGCGGCCAGTGACGCCGCAATCGCAATGCCCCCCAGCAGCAGACGCAGCCAGTCCACCCGCTCGCCGAAGACAAGCAGCGCCACCGCCACCGCCAGCGGGATCTTCACGTTGTTGAACGCCGCCAGCGTCCCCGCGTTCACGCGGCGCGCCCCCACGTTCCAGAGGAAGAAGCAGACCCCCGACGGCACAACACCGAGATAGAGAAGCGCCAGCCACTGGTCGCCCGAGACGCCGGGCAGGCTGCCGCCGGTTCGCACGCCCGCAATCAACCCCGTGACCAAAACCGCCCCCAGGTAGAGCCAGGCGAACCCCTCGCGATCGCGCAGCCCGGACGCCCGCGCCATCACGCGCCGGTACTGCAACTGTCCGAAGGCGAAGCAGAGATTGGCCGCCTGCACCAGCGCGAACCCTCGCAGAAAAGCCCCCCAGGCATCGGCGGTATAGTTGATGATCCCCGCCCCGCAGACCGCGCCGACCGCCGCCAGGAGGAACGCCGGATGCAAGCGCTTCTCCTGAACGTCATGGATGAGGGCGACAAAGAGGGGCGTGAAGATGGTAAAGATGGCCACCTGGTGCCCCTGGAGGTACTGGTAGGCTTCGATGTACGCAATGTACATGACGCCGAACTGGAGCGCACCGATGCCCAACAGCCACAGCGCCACCGGTGCGTCCAGCCGACGGGGACGGAAGAACGGCAGGAACACCGCGCACGCCAGCAACATCCGGACGCACGCTACGAAACTGCTGTCAAGCCCCACCAGGAGCGCCCGGATCATCCCGAACGAAAACGCCCACGCCAGGGACACCGCCAGCAGATAGCCCATCGTCCCCTCCCGTTTTCCACGGCCGTCGCCGACGTCAGGCCGTCGCTCCCTGCCCCGGCAGGAGCAGCATCGCATCGCCGTAGCTGTAGAAACGATAGCCGTTCCCGACCGCTTCACGATACGCGGCCAGCACCCGCTCCCGGCCCGCCAGCGCGCTCACGAGCATGAGCAACGTACTGCGCGGCAGGTGAAAATTCGTCACCAGGCCGTCCACCACCCGGAAGCGGTACGGCGGGGGGGGGGAAAAGGCGGGCGCCCCCCCCCCCGCCCGGACGCCTCCCCCCCCCCCCCCCGCGGCGTCCCCCCGCCCCCCCCCC
>CAYFTQ010000499.1:0-1858 GCA_964346035.1 uncultured Roseospira sp.
AGGGGGAGAGCCATGGCCCTGCTTGAGGTTCGTGATCTGGTCGTGGAGTTCCCCACCCGTCAGGGGGTGCTGACGGCCGTGCGCGGCATTGATTTCACCGTGGACAAGGGCGAGCGCGTCGGCATCGTCGGCGAATCCGGCGCCGGCAAGTCGGTGGCCGCCTTCGCCATCCTGAACCTGCTGTCGCGTCCCGGCCACATCGCCGGCGGCTCCATCGTCTTCGAGGGCCGCGACCTGACCAAGCTGTCGCGTGCCCAGATGCGCTCCGTCCGGGGCAACCGGATCAGCATGATCTTTCAGGACCCGATGATGACGCTCAACCCGGTGCTGACCATCGGCACCCAGATGGTTGAGACGCTGAAGGCGCACCGCAGCGACATCTCCGCCGCCGAGGCCCGGCGCATCGCCATCGCGCGACTGGGCGAGGTCAAGATTCCCTCGCCGGAAAACCGCATGGACTCCTATCCGCACGAGTTGTCCGGCGGCATGCGCCAGCGCGTGGTGATCGCCATCGCGCTGTTGACCGAACCGGCCCTGATCATCGCCGACGAGCCCACCACGGCGCTGGATGTGACCATTCAGGCCGAGATCATGAGCCTGATGCTGGCGCTGTGCAAAATCCACGACGTCGGGCTGATCCTGATCACCCATGACCTGGCCGTGGTCTCGCAGGTCACGCAACGGGTCGTGGTGCTGTACGCCGGCCGGGTGGTGGAATCGGGCCAGACCGCGCGCGTGGTTCACAACCCGGTCCATCCCTACACGCGCGGCCTGCTGGCGGCGCTGCCGGGCGAGGGCACGCCGGGCGCCCGCCTGAACCAGATTCGGGGCAACATGCCGCCCTTGAACGCGATTCCGCAGGGCTGCCCGTTCCATCCCCGCTGCGATTTCGTGCAGGACCGCTGCCGGGGCGCCGTGCCCGCGCTGGAGGATCTGGAAGGCCACGCCGTGCGCTGCGTTCGTGCGCGCGAGCTGGCGCAGGGGGTGGCGGCATGAGCAGCGCCAACGCCAAACGGGCCGAGGTCGAGGCCGACACCGCAGACCGTCCCCTGGTGGAGGCGCGCGGCATCGTCAAGCACTTCGACATGGGCGGCCATTTCCTGCAACGCGAACGGCCCAAGGTGAAGGCGCTCAATGATGTGTCGATCACCGTGCGCCGGGGCGAGGCCTTCTGTCTGGTGGGCGAGTCCGGCTGCGGCAAGTCCACCCTGGCGCGCGTCATCATGGGCCTGCTGGACCCCACGGACGGCGAAATCCGCTTCGACGGCGCGCGCATCGACAACCTGAGGCACAAGGCGCGCAGGCCTTATCATCGGCGCATGCAGATGATCTTTCAGAACCCGTATGCGTCGCTGAACCCGCGCCGCACGGTCCAGCAGACATTGGAAGAACCGGTCCGCTTCCACTTTCCCGATTTGTCCGACGCCGAGGTCAAGGCCAAGGCCGAGCAGGTCATGGTCTCGGTCGGCAACGATCCGTCCTGGGGCGGGCGCTATCCGCACGAGTTCTCCGGCGGCCAGCGCCAGCGCATCTCGATCGCCCGCGCGCTGATGGTGGACCCGGACCTGGTGGTCGCCGACGAGCCGATTTCGGCCCTCGACGTGTCCATTCAGGCGCAGGTCCTCAACGTCATGATGGACACGCGCGAAAAGCTGGACCTGACCTACCTGTTCATCACCCATGACCTTTCGGTGGTGCGCCACTTCGGCAGCCGGGTCGGGGTGATGTACCTTGGTACGGTGTGCGAACTGGCCGACACGGCCACGCTGTTCGCCAATCCGCGCCACCCCTATACGCGCATCCTGCTGTCCGCCATTCCGCGCGTCAGCACCGAGGAAATGCAACCGCCCGGCCTGCC
>CAYFTQ010000500.1:0-1854 GCA_964346035.1 uncultured Roseospira sp.
GCCGGCCGGGCCACTTCCATCATCGCTAGGTTGTCACGGTGGGCGCCCACCAAGGGAACGACCGACTGCACCAGCGCAACGCATAGCGCCAGGGCCAGGGCGTAGTGACCGATTTCGGGGATCATCGTGTCGTCCTCCCGCGCGGACCCTGGGCGGGTCCTTGACTGGCCCGCGCGCTCCACGGACGAGCGGCCTCGGGCCTGACCGATCCGGCGCGGACGCCGCCGGGGGCGTCCGCCTGGGCGTGGCGTGAGTGGCTATTGATAGGCGCCGACGCCGGCCTCCGTGGCCGCCGCCGGCGCGCCGGTCGGCGGGCCGTCGGCGCCCTCCTGCCAATAGCCGCTGTCCTTGAGGGACTGGGCGACCTCCGGCGGCATGTAGGTCTCGTCATGCTTGGCCAGCACATTGTCGGCGACGAACAACCCGGACCCCGACAAGCGTCCCTCGGTCACCACCCCCTGGCCGGGGCGGAACAGGTCCGGCAGGATGCCGGTGTACGTGACGGCAACGGTGTGGAGCATGTCCGTGACCACGAAACGCGTGGTCTCGCCGCTCTTCTCGACGCTGTCTTCTTCCACCAGGCCGCCTAACCGGAAGCGCTGGCCTTCGGCCACCGGCTTTTCCTGCAGGTCGGACGGGCTGTAAAAATACAGCAGGCTATCGCTTATGGCCGTGAGGACCAGGGCACTGGCCGCCCCAAGGGCCAACAGGCCCAAGCCCACGAAATACATGCGCTGTTTCTTGCGTGTCACGCCGGCTCTCCATCATGGGGTGTCTCCGACGAGAGCGCGCCCCAATCCATTCGGTGATGTCCGTCCCCTTCAGGTCTCGTCTTCAGGTCTTGTCGGTCGCCGGCCCCTGTTCCCCCGGGGCCGGCGCCGCTGCCGTTGGATCGTCAGGATCGTCCGCCGTCGCCACCGCGCGCCGCCGGCGTCGCCCGAGACCGGCCGCCTCCAGGCGCTCCAAGTCCTTGTCATGCGCCCGGGCGCGCACCAGGACACCGACGAACAGCGCCACCAGCACGATGGCGGCAATGGCATAGGACGGCCAGACGTAGGCCGCGTACCCGTCCATGTCGAAATAGGCTTTCAGACTGTCCACGCCAATCCCCATCCTGGTCGGATGTCCGCTGACCGGCCGGGCCCGCCCCGACGGGTCTGTGTTCCAGCCCCGTGTGACGGTTTCAAGGCGAACCCGGGCCGCCGTCAGCCTTGTGCCTCAGCCTTGTGCCTCAGCCTTGTGCCTCAGCCATGGCCAGTGCCCGAACGCGCGCCGCCGTGATCTCGCGGCGCACGCCCAGCAACATGGTTGTGACATAGTATGCCTTGAACGCCAGAGCCATGGTGAATAGCGGGATCAGCATGGCGGCATCAATGGCGATCCCGCTTTGCCCCACCGGGTTGACGCTCGCCGGTTGATGCAGGGTGTTCCACCAGTCCACCGAGAACTTGATCACCGGAAGGTTGACCACGCCGACCAGGGCCAGCACGGCGGCGGCGTTGGCGCCGCGGCGGCGGTCATCGAAGGCGTCGGCCAACGCCATGTAGCCCAGATACAGGAACAGCAGGATCAGCATGGAGGTCAGTCGGGCATCCCACACCCACCAGGTGCCCCACATGGGCTTGCCCCACAGCGACCCGGTCACCAGACAGATGAAAGTGAACGCCGCGCCCACAGGCGCGGAGGCGCGGGCGACCAGGTCGGCCACGGGATGGCGCCAGATAAGCCAGGCGGCGCTGGCCAGGGCCATCGCGGCATAAACGAACAACCCCATCCAGGCGGCCGGGACGTGGATATACATAATGCGCACGGTCTCGCTTTGCTGATAGTCCGGCGGCGAGAACACCAGCGCAT
>CAYFTQ010000501.1:0-1850 GCA_964346035.1 uncultured Roseospira sp.
GCGCGGCTCCTCTCGGGGGTGGCCGGGGGTAGGGGCCGGGGTGGGCGCGTCCGCATGATGGACCGGCGCGACCCGCCTGTCATCCGCGAGGCCGGGGCGAATTCTGGCACCGCACGACCAGCATCAAGAAAGACGATGGCAGCCGCGCGGTCGGACCGCCTCTGGGTCGGGACGGCGCCGTCTATCCCGTAATCATGCGCGGCGAGACCCAACGGGGCGAGGCGAGCCTCCTCGGCATGGACTACGTGACCATCTCCATGCCCATCGAGGAACGCGCCGGCCGGGTCGTCGGAATTCTTTAGGCCGGTGTTCTGAAGGCCCGCATCGACCAGCGTCTATCCGTGGTCACCAATAACATTCGGAATGCCGCGAAAGGGGCCGATCGGGCCGCATTCAATCCGTTCGCGTCAAAAAAGGGGGCTGGGGAGCGGTTCATGCGCCGCCACCGCCACGCGCGGGCACGCTGGAGACTGTCCGGTGACCGGACTCCCGTACAGGCGATGGCGGGACCGAGCACGCCTGCCGGCGGATTGCAAATGAAATCGGCGCACCGCCGGCGCCGGGAACGACCTTGCGCCGCCCGATCGTGCCACGCTATGACAGCCGCCGCAGCCGGCCATGCGTCGGCACCCGCGAGGCGGCCCCAGGCCTGACCGCGTGGGGCACGGGCTGGCCGGCATGGAGGGGATCAAGGCCATGAAACTGCCGCGTCTGTCGGGCTGGCGGGGGGCGCGCCCCGGCCGCGCGATCGTCGTTCTCGTCGAAAGCTACAATGAATTCGATACCCAGGCCGGCCTTGTCGATCGCCTGTGCCGTCGGCACGGCTGGACCCCTCATTTCGTGGGGCAGAGGAACTATGATCCGCGCACCCACCATCTGGCGGGTTTTTTTCGGGACCGGCACGACGCGCGCTTCTCGAACCTGACGCTCTGGGGCCTGTGGAGCGAGGCCGGAGGCGGGAAGGCCGTCTATCGCGACCACGCCGACAAGCCCTGGACGCCCCTGGTCGAGGCCCTTCCCAAGAAGCGGCGCGTTCCCCTGAGCGAGGCCGGTTGCGAGCTGCTCCTTCGTCATCTCGATCCAGCGTTGGCGCTGTGCAACGAGCGGCATCTGACCCTGGTCGATCCGACCTTCTCTCCCAGCAAGTTGAACGTCCACGAACCAGTGATCGTGGCCCGGTCCTGTCATGAGGGCAAGATACCATTGATCGCCATCATGACTGGCAGCAACATGTTCTTCAACCCGGACTTTGCCGTCTACGTTGGGCAAGGCCGCGCGGTTGAGGCTTGGGCTGCCAAACGCGTATTTTCGGCCGGTGAGACCCCACTCGCGGCCAAGGCCCTTCTGGTTCCATCGTTGCACGACGCTGAGAAGCACCTTGAGGGCTGCCCCCGCGAGCGTATGCACGTCACGGGCAGCCTGCGGTTCAATCCGCAATGGATCGATGTGCTGCTGACCGACGCGCTTTCGGCCGGGCGCCTCGGGCCGCCGGAACTGGCGCCCGCGCGCGAGGGCATGGTCAATGTGCTTCTGTTGATGACGCCGGAGAAGTACAACGTGGACGTGGACCAGCTTCGCCGCACGGTGGAGGGCCTGGCCTCTCACCCCGGCCTTCAGGTCGTCGTCAAGTCGCATACTCGCCGCACGGGTTCCGACGGCCTTTCCGAGTATGACGTGGAGACCGGCGGCACGATCCATTTCAAGTCCGATGTCGCCACCAGCTTGCTCGTCGAGTGGGCCGACGTCGTGATTTCCTATGGCACCAGCGCGTGTCTTCAGGCCGTGTTGCGGGGGCGACCGCTGGTGGATCCGGTTTACCTGCATGGCAACACGCTAATCCCGACCCACCA
>CAYFTQ010000502.1:0-1842 GCA_964346035.1 uncultured Roseospira sp.
GCAGGCCGAGGGCGATCAGGGTGGTCGCCACTGCCGCCAGCGTCGTCACCAGGGGCCGTCAGGACGCACCGGGCGGACAGGTCGAATTGGCGACCTCCGCCACCCATTCCAGGATCACGCGGCCGACGGCCTGGCGCGTATTGGGCAGGCGCACGCCGACCGGCTCGAACCCCCGGATGGGCTCGTGCGTCAGACTGACATAGTATATGTAATCGAGGTCGTCGGCGATCCCATGGAAAAATTCCAGCCGGGGATAGGGGTCGCCCTCGCCATGGCTGTCGGCGCCGAAGGTCAGCGCGAAGCCGCGCGAGTCCGGGGCCAGGATGGGCGGAACCAGCCGGCCGGGGTGGCCATTGTAGCAAACCGAGCGACGTCTCATCTCGGTTTCGATGGTCTCCGGCTCGGCGCCGTGCTCATAGAACTCGCCCAGCATGTCGGCAATGACGCCGGTGCGTCCGGCCACGACGCCGACGTCGTCGGCGGGCTCCAGATTGCGGGCCAGCAGCCGGCCGGCCGGCCGGTCGGAGGCGGTCGCCTTGTCCAGCGCCTCCACCTTGGTGATGGGCAGGTCGGCGCTGGCATCCTTGTCCGCGCCCGGATCGGCGGGACTGAAATCGACCAGAAAGGCGATCGCCAGGCCCACGCCGATCAGGATCACCACCGCCGCCAGGCAGCCCAGAGCGGCCTTGGCGCTGTCGTCGTCATCCGCCGCCACGATGTGATGGGCGGACTTCTTGGCTGCCATCGGTTCCCCTCCCGGCCCGCCGTGGCCCCGGCGCGCGAGTCGCGCCGCGCCGTCCGCCGCGTGCCGGGACGGCGGCGGAGAAGCCGGCGGACGCCATCACGCCACCGGCCCGACCGACGTTGCGTCGCGACGACTGTGGGTTCATGCCGTGTCGGGGCAATTGTCGCCTAACGCGTCGGCGAGGGCAAGCGGTCGGGGCGTCCGGACCAGGGGCAGGGCCGGCCGGGTGAACCGGGGGGAGGACGGGGCGGCTTCCGATCCGCGTTTCGCGACGCTTCAAGTGCTGTTTTGCCAGCGGCGGGAGAGTGTGACTCTCCCGCCGAACGGCACCGGCCTGGCCGTCGGCCATCCCTGCCCCGGCTTTGGCGGGGTGGCGGGGTGGTCAGGCGCCGACGGCGATCGCCGGCGGCGTGGTCCGGCCCGCCACCGGCCACAGCACCGGTTCGACACGCGCGCCCAGCTTCTCCAGCCGGCGTTTGGCATCGTCAGACAGGTGATCGACGCAGAACAGGTTGCGTTCGGGCACCTCCGCGACATCCTGGGCCTGCGATGCGGCGATGCTCAGCGCCCGCAGGAAAGACGCGGCGTCAACGGTCTTGATCATGATTGGCATGGCACTCGCTCCCCGATGCTGATCTTCTCGCATCAGAGCACGACTTCGCTTAAAAAACAATGCGCTTTCTGGGTTTGCTAATATCGCTCCTTAGGGCGGCCCCAGAACCCATTGATATTTATATCAAAACGTTATCCCGAACAAGCGCTCGCCCCGCCATCCGCGAACCCACGCATCATACCTCGCGCGGACCGGCTCGGGAAGGGGCGGGACCCCCATCGCCGGCCGAAGCCAGCACCGACGCGGCCCGGCCCAGCGCCCGTTCGGCGGCCCGGCTGCGTCGCGCCAGACGGATCAGGGTGACCGCCCGCCAGGGTCCGGCCAGCAGCCGACGCGCCGCCACCCTTGCGTTGGGCGTGCCGTCGCGGTTCAGCACGCCGGCCAGCCAGGGCGGCAAGGCGTCGGCGGCGGTGTCGGCGACCGCCCGCAGAACCAGGAACGGCACGCCGGCCTCGGCCGCGACGGCCGCGACGGCGTGGCTTTC
>CAYFTQ010000503.1:0-1841 GCA_964346035.1 uncultured Roseospira sp.
GGGTTCTCGGCTCGCTTCCGAAGGTCCTTAGGAAGCGAGCCGAGAACCCTATGACGCCGGTCTGCTGGTACACCGCCGGCAGGGACGCGGACCGCGACGGCGACGGAATGGGCGCCCGCGAGAAAAACAGGGCGCGGCCGTCCGGCGCGCCGCACACCTTGACCACGTTGGGGTCCAGGTAGTCGGCTTCGTTGAGGATGGCAGAGGCCAGGTTGACCACCGGCGCCCGGGTCTCACGGTAGCGCGTTACCACCGCGTCAACCATATCTGGTGTCAGAAGGACCTCGTCGCCCTGCACCATGAACACAAGGTCGTCATCTGCCAGATCCGGATGCAGTCTCTCGACGGCCTCCACGGTACGGTCCACGCATCCGGGGTGATCGTCACGGGTCATCACGGCGGTGCCGCCGGCGGCCTCGATGACCGCCGCGATCTCGCGGTCGCAGGTGGCGACCGCCACGTGGTCAAGCCCTTTGGCCAGGCGACAGCGATGCCAGACGTGTTCGATCAGCGGCATGCCCAGGATGGGCGCGATCGGCTTGCCGGGGTAACGGCTGGAGGCCATACGCGCCGGAACGATACAAACGGCCTTCATGTCTTGTTTACCTCGGCGATGTCTTGAAGCCCGGCAAAGGCGTGGCGGATTGCCTGTGCGTCGGTGCCATAGGCGACGAAGCGGAAGCCCTCGTCCAGGCGCGCCCGCAGCGCCTTCGGGTCTGGCGCGACCTGATGGATGCCGGCGGCCGTACCGGATTCGTCGCAGGCCTGGCGTACCGTTGCCACGGCCTTATGGAAGGCCGGGGTGGTGAAGTCCCCGGCTGCGCCCAGGCTGGCGGACAGGTCGTATGGACCCAGAAACAGAGCATCCACCGCCGGCAGGGCGGCAATCGAGGCGGCAGCGCGAACACCGGCGGCGGTCTCGATCTGGGCCACGACCACGGGACGGAAGCCGTCCAGATAGGACTCGAACGAGGCCCCGAACGCATTGGCGCGAGACAGGCCAACGCCCCGTCGGCCAACGGGCGGATATGCCAAGTGTTCGAGGAAGCCGGCGAAGGCACCCGCGTCCTCGACCGTTGGCACAATCACGCCGTGGGCGCCGCTGTCCAGCAGGCGGCGCGCCAGCAGGGGATCGGCTCCGGGCAGGCGGACCAGCGGAGCTACGCCGTGCCGTTCGGCGAAGACGAAGGCGGCCGACGCCTCGCGCAGGCCGATGGCGCTGTGTTCCAGGTCAACCGCCAGCCAGTCGAAACCGCAGCCGGCCATGACCTCGGCGACTTCCGGGGCGGGCAGGGTCAGCCAAGCCCCGATGGTGGTCCGGCCGGATCGCATCGCGGCGCCCAAATCTATGGGTCCTGCTGTCTCAACCATCAGACGGTTCTTTCCCCCTCGCGTCCGGCAGCGCGTGTCGTCGTCCCGGCGTCACGGCCGCCGGGCCAGGATCCACATGTGCGATGACAGGCCCTGCTCGGCGAGAAACCGTTGCAGCGCCGCCCGCTGCCGGTCAGAGGCGAACCGCGCCATGAAATAGGCAAACCCATCCTCCAGGGCATCCCGCTGCTCGCTCAATAGGCCGCGCACGATGTCCACGTCAAGCTGACCGGGCGTTGTGACCTCGCCCCTTTCCAGGCCGGCACGATCCAACATCGAGCCAACCGCCCGCTCGCTGATGAAGTTCAGGTGGTGCGGTGGAGAGACGGCCTTGGCGTGGGGACCGAGTTCCAGGATATCGAAACCGGAACCGGCCAGACCCGTCACCAGAATCCAGCCGCCCGGCCGCACGACCGAAGCCAGGTCGCGCAACAGGTCGAGGGGCGAGAGCACATGCTCGATCACCTCGA
>CAYFTQ010000504.1:0-1840 GCA_964346035.1 uncultured Roseospira sp.
GGCGCGGCGCACCTGCAATCAGCTGGGCGTTGGTGTTCGCCGGGCTGCTGGGCGGCGGGGTCCTGTCGTTCGGCGCGGGTGTGATCACCGGCACCCAGATGACCGCCGTCGCCTACCGCGGCACCCTGCCCGATGCGACCGGGCCGGCGCGCGCCCCAGCCCCCACCGCCGCCCGACCGAATCCGCCGCGCACGTCCCTTCCCCGCGAACGCCAGGTCGCCGCCACCCCGGATGCGGCGGGCACGACGCCGCCCGCGACACCCCCCACGACGGCCCTCGGCGCGCGCGCCGACGCGCCCGCTTCGCCGGCGACGCCCGTATCGACCGCTCGGGCGGACGGCGCGGACGTGGCGTCGCTGGTCAGCCTGCCCCAGCGCACCCACTGGCAAGGGCGTACCCACTGGCCAGAGCGCACCCGCTGGCAAGCCGACCCGGATGCCGGGACCGAGGCCGGGTCACAGCGATCGCGGGCGGAGGCGACCGGGCGCGCGGCGCCGCCCCTGCCGCTGCCCAAGCCGGACGGCTTGGCCCCGCAGCGCCTGACCCCGATGGCCGGGACGGAAGGGTCCGGCAGCCTGGGCGACGAGGCGGCGCAGCGCCCGCCGTCCCCCGCGCGCGCGACGCCGATCTGGCGCATCGCGGCCCCCGCCGACGGGTCGGCCATGCCCGGCCGCTGGGACGTGTTTAGCGCTGGGCTGGCCCCGTCCGCAGACCTGGCCCCGTCTCCAAATCTGGCCCCGTCTGCCAACTGGGCGCCCTCGGCCGATCAGGCGCCCTCGGCCGACGGCAGCCGGGCGCCGGACGACGGCCGCACGCCGCAAGCCGACCCGCCGTCCCCGCGCCAGGCGGACCCAGCCGCCGGCGCGCTGGCGCCGGCCGGCCGCTACAGCGTGCAGGTGGGCGCGTTCCGCGACCCGGCGAACGCCACCGCCCAAGCCGCCCGCCTTTCGGCCGCCGGCTACACGCCGCGGATCGTCCACGCCCAAGCGACGCAGAGCCGCCTCTACATGGTCCGCCTGGGCGCGTTCGACGACCGCGCCCAGGCCCGCGCCTACGCCGGCCAGATCGCCGAGCGGCTCGACATCGACACCTGGCCGGTCGCGAATTGACATCGCGTGAGGTTGCCACGCCGGCGACCGCAGGCCCTCCCGATAGCCGATCGCGCGTGAGAGCGGCGCCGGATGCGAAAACCCGTGGCGGCCCCGGGGGCCCGACGGATCGGTCTCCCGCCGGATCAGTCCTTACATCAGCGGCGTCAGCACCCGCAGCTGCTTACCTGCTGTCGGCTTCCAGCCGATGTCCACGCCGTTGCCGGGCCCAGTGGTCTGGCCGGGGTAATACGTCTTCGACCCGGCCGGGGCGTTATAGGCGCGGTTGCTGTAGAACGCGTAGCCGAGGCGGATCATGTCCTGGCCCACGTCCTGAACTTCCGTCCAGCTCAGCGCGCACCCCACCTTGCCGGCCGGAGAGATGATCAAGATATTGGTGTCGCGTTCCGGGAACTGAGTGTTGTCCTGCTCGGTCCCATGGTGCACCACGTGACCGCCGGGGCTGGCGACCGCTGCGTTCATCTTATCCTTGATTTGACGCTGGAAGGCGGTCAGCCGTCCCATTTTCTCGTGGACGGTCCGGCGTTCCACCGTGCCCAGGCTCGCTTGTGCGGCGCTGGTCAGTCCGCGCCACTGCGCCTGTGCCTTGCTCTGGCCCTGTGCTGCGGACAGCGCGCGACCCCAGTTGAACTGGGCGCGGAAGCGGGACAGATGCGGGCAGATGGCGAACATGTCGTAGTCCGCTGTGACCGGAACGCCGCTGGAGCCGTAGCCCAGCACCATGACCGGGC
>CAYFTQ010000505.1:0-1840 GCA_964346035.1 uncultured Roseospira sp.
ATCGAACCGTCGCGAGGCCCGTCACCCGAAGGACCGGGCTGCGGCGGCCGGCCGTGGTGTCGGGGGCGCCGCCTTCTCTGGCGGGTGGGGCGGTCGCGCTGGCGCGCTCGCTCGGGCCGCGCCGTTATGTTCATTCGAACATCTCGCTTGCAACGCAACCGTCACCGGAGTTTCATTTGATGACGCGCCGTGGCCGTGGTGTGGTGCCTGACGAGCATCGAAAGTTCACTCCCACGCGGTCGGGGCCAGTGTCAAATGGAGTTGAGCCAGCGTCAGGCCCAAATCGCCGAGCTTGTCCGGGACAGCGGGTTCCTGACGGTCGAGGGGCTGGCGGATCGCTTTTCCGTTACCACCCAGACCATCCGCCGCGACCTGACCGGGCTGTGTGACCAAGGGCTGGTGCGTCGCCGTCATGGCGGCGTGGAGCGTCCGGCCGGCGGCGCCAACCTGGCCTACGGCATGCGCCAGGTGCTGAACCTGGAGGCCAAGGAGGCGATCGCGCGGGCCGTGCTCCGCCTGATTCCGGACGGGGCCGCGCTGGCCTTCAGCATTGGCACCACGCCTGAGATCGTCGCCCGCCATCTGGGTTGCCGGCGCGACCTGAAAATCTTCACCAACAACCTGAACGTGGCCATGGCGGCCTCGGCCTTTCCCTCGTTCGAGGTCGCCATCGCCGGCGGGCGATTGCGCGGCGGTGATCGCGACATCCTGGGCGCCGGCACGGTCGATTTCTTCGCCGCCTATAAGGTGGACATCGGACTGTTCGGCGTTGCCGGCGTGGATGAGGACGGCACCCTGCTGGACTTCCATGAAGAGGAAGTGGCCGCCCGCCAGGCCATCAGGGAGAACAGCCGGGTGTCGTTCCTGGTTCTCGACCACACCAAGTTCGGTCGCGCCGCCTATGTGCGCGGTGGCGCCATCACCGACGTGGACCGGGTCGTCTGCGATCGGCCGCCGCCGCCGCCCCTGGCGGCGCTGATGCGGGCGGCCGGCACGGACCTGACGGTGGCCGCACCCGAGGGCGGGCCATGAGTGGAGATCATACAAGCGGGATCGTGGTCGAGACCCTGGTCAAGCGCTGGGACGGCCATGCCGCCGTCGATGGTGTGTCGTTCACCGTGCCGGACAACAGCCTGACCGTTCTGCTGGGGCCGTCCGGCTGCGGCAAGTCCACCATCCTGCGCCTGATCGCGGGGCTGGAGACGGCCTGCGCCGGTTCGGTGGCCATCGGCGGGCGCGACGTCACCGCCCTGGACCCGGCCCGGCGCGGCGTCTCCATGGTGTTCCAGACCTATGCCCTGTTTCCGCATCTGACCGTGGCCGAGAACATCCTGTTCGGCCTGAAGGTGCGCCGGGTCGCCAGGGCGGAACGCACCCGCCGGCTAGAGAGTGCCGCGCTCATGGTCGGCCTGGAGGGGCTGTTGGAGCGCAAGCCGGCCAGTCTGTCCGGCGGTCAACGCCAACGTGTCGCCCTGGCGCGGACCATCGTCGCCCAGCAGCCCGTCTGCCTGATGGACGAGCCGCTCTCCAACCTGGACGCCAAACTGCGCGCCGAGATGCGCGACGAGATCCGTCGGCTGCAACGCGCGCTCGGACTGACCATGGTCTACGTCACCCACGACCAGACCGAGGCCATGACCATGGCCGATACCGTGGTGTTGCTGAACGCCGGGCGCATTGAACAACAGGGGCCGCCGCCGGTGCTTTACGAGCGTCCGGCCACCGCCTTCGCCGCCCGCTTCATCGGTCAGCCGCCCATGAACCTGTTGCGCGGCCGGGCGCCGGGCACCTTGTTGGGCGTGCGGCCGGAGGATGTGGTCCTGAACGGAACCGGCCGGCC
>CAYFTQ010000506.1:0-1835 GCA_964346035.1 uncultured Roseospira sp.
CGGCAAGGGCCAGGTCGGCGTCGCCGCCGCCGGCGAGCTCGCCGGTGCGGTGGCACGCCAGGCTCCATTTTGGCGGTCCGGATGGCCAGGGCCGACTTGACGTGGGCGACGTTGGGGGCGGCGGTCAACTGATGGGTCAGGAACTGCTGATAGTGGTCCCAGTCGTGCGCGACGACCTTGAGCAGAAAGTCCACCTCGCCGGCCAACATGTGGCACTCGCGCACCTCGGGCCAGTCATTGACCAGGCCCTCGAACGCCTTCAGATCGGATTCCGCCTGGCTGTTCAGGCCGACATGGGCGAACACCGTGACGTGATAGCCCAGGGACAGCGCGTCCACCTCGGCATGATACCCCTTGATGAAACCGGCCTCCTCCAGCGCTCGCACACGCCGAAGGCACGGCGGCGCGGAAATGCCCGCACGGCGCGCCAGTTCAACATTGGTGATTCGGCCATCGGCCTGTAGATCGGCCAGGATGGACCGGTCCACATGGTCCAGCTTGACGCGTTGCATGGAGCGCGGAAATCCGGTCAGAGGAGGGGCGGAGCGGCACCAACACAGGGTACGAAATGAAATTACAAGCGCATTCCGATGGGCGCAATGGAAAATACGCCCGTTCCGCTCGCGCGGCGCCGTTTGCATCACGGGCGCGGATCGGTATAGTCCGGGCGCCATTGATGGACCCTTCGCGACCGCGATCACGGTCCCGCACCACCCCGTTCCAAGGAGCCCGCGGATGCTCATCAGCCCCGCCTATGCCCAGGCCGCCCCCGCCGGAGGCGTCATGGAAAGCCTGGGCGCCTTTCTGCCCCTGATTCTGATCTTCGTGATCTTCTATTTTCTGCTGATCCGGCCACAGCAGAAGCGCATGAAGGAACACAAGGCCATGCTGGAGGCCATCCGGCGCGGCGACCGGATCGTTACCAACGGCGGCATTGTCGGCACCGTGGTCAAGGTGGTCAACGACTCCGAACTGGCGGTCGAAATCGCAGACGGCGTCAAGGTTCGTGTCATGCGAGAGATGATTGCCAACGTCCTGTCGAAAACCGAGCCGGTCTCCGGCGGCGGCGACAAGGGTAAGGGCAAGCCAGCCCGCAAGGACACCCACCCCGCCCAGGACAACGACGGCGACGGCGACGGCGACGGCGACGGCGACGACGACGGCGACGACGGCGGCGACGACAGCGGCGGCCGCGACCCCGGCGCCCCGGCCGGCGACGGCGGCCAGGCCGGCAAACTCAAGGGCCTGCTGTCCGGCCGCAAGTAGGGCGCCCCGGCGCCGCCATCCCCGCCGGGCGCGGGCATGGGCTCTCACAAGAACGGCCATCAGAAAGTGTGTCCATGCTGTACTTCGCCAAATGGAAAATCGGGCTGATCCTGGCCATCTGTCTGACCGGGATCGTCTTTTCCGTGCCCAACGTGTTGCGGGGCCAGGCCGACGCCCTGCCGGACTGGTGGCAGCCGGTGACGCTCGGCCTGGACCTGCAGGGTGGGTCCTACCTTCTGCTGGAGGTCGAGACCGACGTCGTCGTACGCGAACAGCTTGAAGCCCTGGTGGAAAACGCGCGCGCCGCGCTGCGCGAGGCCCGCATCCGCTATCTCGGCCTTGGGGTGGAGGGCACCACGGGAACGGTTCACATTCCCGAGCCGGACCAGCGCGACCAGGCGGCGCGCCTGCTGCGGGATCTTGACGCACAGGTGGAGGTGACCCGGGAGGCCGACGGCCGTTTCGTGTTCGCCCTGACGGAACAGGCGCTGGCCGAGCGACGGTCGCAGGCCGTCGATCAGTCCATAGAGATCGTGCGCCGGCGCGTGGACGATCTCTATGGACTGATC
>CAYFTQ010000507.1:0-1833 GCA_964346035.1 uncultured Roseospira sp.
CGGCCGTATCCAGATCATGGCCATGCCACCGTGGGAGGTCAAAGCCGCCGGGTTGCCCTTGAGCGCATTCGGAGCGACCACGATCTTCATGAGAAGGCGATCCCCCGCGTGCGGCGCACCCGGGGCCGGACGGGGCCGACCGGGACGGCCGGAATGGTTCGGTCAGTATTCGACGGTGACGACCAGCAGGCCGTTGTCGGCGGCGGCCTCCGGA
This sequence comes from uncultured Roseospira sp., assembly GCA_964346035.1. Taxonomy (GTDB): domain Bacteria; phylum Pseudomonadota; class Alphaproteobacteria; order Rhodospirillales; family Rhodospirillaceae; genus Rhodospira. The sequence continues at coordinate 215 of CAYFTQ010000507.1, forward strand.
ACCGAAGGCCGGTTGGCCAGCGCGAAGCGGGGCGCTTCGGGCGGCGGGCCGTCCTCGGCCGGTCCGCCCCACGGGGAGATGATGAGGTGGGGATTTACCGGCCGGACCGGGCGGCAGACCTCGACGGTCACCGGGTGGCCGCGGTAGAGGGTGTTGAGGACCTGGCGAACCTCGTCCACGCGCGTCACGGCATGCCCGTTGATGGCGGTCACCACGTCGCCGGGCCGCAACCCCGCCACGAACTCCGGCGTGTCCGGGAGCACCTGCTCCAGCCGGACGCCGGACGACGCGTCCTCGGCTTCCGCCGGCACGGCGCGGACCTGTGCAAGGACAGAGTTGTGCACCGGGCGGAACGCCGCCTGCCGGTTGGCCAGCGTCAGCGGCGTTTCGTGCCGGTCCAGCCGCAGCAGGAAGGCGGTCACCAGGCGGTGAGCTTCGCGGTAGCGATCCATGTCCAGGTGCCGGCCGTCATCGGCGCTGGTGTTGATGACCGAGAGCATCGGCGCGGGCAGGCTGTGGATGGTCATCGACGGGATGCCGGCGCGGTGGAACGAGACGCTGTCGGCCGTGTACCCGAAGAGCACCTGGCTGCCCACCGGCATGCCGGCCTCCGCGGCCGAAGCCTCGAGGAGAGCCTCCAGGTCATCCGCCGAGCGGTTCGCCCAGGAGCGGAGCCGACCCACCCCGAGGCACTCGAGGTTCACCATGGCCCGCATCCGGCGGCGAAGCGGCCGGCCCGTCCCGCCCAGAAAGGCGCGCGACCCGCACCGGCCATGCTCCTCGCCCGCAAAGCCGATGAAGAGGAAGGTGTGCCGCAGCTCCAACCCCCGCAGTTCGCCGTAGAGCGCCGCCAGCATCACGCAACTCGTCCAGTTGTCGATGACGCCGGGGCTGCCGTCCATCGCATCGGTATGCGCGCCCACAACGATGGTCGGCTCGTCTTCCAGCGTGCCCGGCAGGACCGTCCAGACGTTCACTTCGTCGCTGCCGCGGCCGATGGGCTGCCGGCGGATGGACTCGGCGGGGGCGCCGGCCTGCACGAAAAGCTCTTCGAGCCGCTGCGTGCGGTTGGCGTTGTCGGTGGGTGCGTCCCGGACCGCGTCGAGCACCGCATCCGGCAGGAGGGGCTCCTCCCCGGCCAGAAGCGATGGCCCGGCCAGCAGGAGCATGCAGACAAGACCCGGCAACACGCGGGCTACCCGGCGGCACAACCCCCGAATGCCTGTCTTCCGGATCGACATCAAGCCGTTCTCCAACTTCAGGTTCGGACGGTCCGATCACCGAAAACCAACCAGAACCGGACAAATGACCATTTCCAAGACTGGGATCTTATCGGCCGCGATCCGCCGGTCAAGGACATTTCCTCCGAAATCAGATATCGGTCCCCGCGGAAGGTCCCGCCATCCGCTGCCGGAGCCCGAATAGTCTCTCCCGTTCTGCCGGAAACAGCGGGCGTGTTGCGACCAACCGGAGCGGAGCCGGGGTAGCGCCATTTGGGCGGATTCAACCAGACACCGCATGCCGACTTCCCGGACCGGCGGTCCTTTTCAGTTGACAGGATTGCCCCTGTTTCTATCATTTTACGCCTTACGGCATGCAGTGCCGCCGACCATGAGCCC
>CAYFTQ010000508.1:0-1826 GCA_964346035.1 uncultured Roseospira sp.
GTCATCCTCCGATGCCGATGCCGATGCCGATGCCGGGCCCGTTGTCGATCCGGTCCGGCGGGGTGGTCCCGCCGTCCCTTGTCATTGCGATCCGGCGACGCCATGGCCGCGCCGCGATGGCGCTTGATCGTCTGCCCGGGGGCTCCTATGCTCCGGCCTCGCGCCCGGGGCCGTCAACCCGCCATTCCCGGTCAGTCCAGGCAACGGGTGGGGTGGGAGAGGGGCGCGGTGGAAGCGACGCCACCTTGTGGCACTCCGGCAACCGGCGCCCCTGCCTTCATCGGGCGCGGTCCGGGGCAAGGCCGGTGTCGCCTCTCGGTGCCGGCGCGGTCGCGTCGGCCCTCAATGTTAGCTGCTATCGCATGCCCGCGCCGCCGGGCTTCGCCCACAAAGGCCTGACCCGTGACCCGTTCCGCTCCGTCCGCCGATGCCGACACGCCTGCCGCCGCCCCGGATCGCAAGACCGGCCTGGAGGCCCTGCTTGATCTGGTCGGCGACGACCTGACCCGGGTCAACCAGGCCATCGTGGATCGCATGCATAGCCCGATCGCGTTGATTCCCCAACTGGCCGGGCACATCATCGCCGCCGGCGGCAAGCGCCTGCGCCCCCTGCTGACCTTGGGGGCCGCCAAGCTGGTGGGCTATGAGGGCGACCGCCATATCGAACTGGCCGCCTGCATCGAGTTCCTGCACACCGCCACCCTGCTGCATGACGACGTGGTGGATGAAAGCGACAAACGGCGCGGCCGCGACACCGCCAATGCGCTGTGGGGCAACAAGCCCAGCGTGCTGGTGGGCGACTTCCTGTTCGCGCGCGCCTTTGAATTGATGGTCGAGGACGGATCGCTTGAGGTGATGGCCATCCTGTCGCGGGCCTCGGCGGTGATCTCCGAGGGCGAGATCCACCAGCTTTTGACCGCCAACAACATCGAGACCACGGAAGAGGACTATATCGCCGTGGTTGGTGCCAAGACGGCTGCCCTGTTCGCCGCCGCCACCCGCATCGGCGGTCTGGCAGCCGAGCGCCCGGAGGCCGAGCTGGAGGCCCTGGAAGCCTATGGCCGCAATCTGGGCATCGCCTTTCAGATTGCCGACGATTTCCTGGATTATTCGGCGCGAGAGGCCGATCTGGGCAAGTCCGTCGGCGACGATTTCCGCGACGGCAAGCTGACCCTGCCCGTGATCCACGCCATCGCCCGCGCCGATGCCGAGGAACGCGCATTCTGGAAACGCTGCCTGGAGGACCAGGACTTCAGCGATCCGGACGGTCGCGCCGATCTGGCTCACGCCATGGACCTGCTGTCCCGTCACGATGGCCTGACCGCCACGGTCGCGCGCGCGCACGAGTACGCGCAGGCCGCCCGGCGCGCGCTGGACCCGTTCCCCGACTGCCGGGCCAAGACCATTCTGGCCGAGGTGGTCGATTTCAGCGTCGAGCGGACCCACTGACCGGCGCGGTCCGGACCCGAGTCGGCGCCGCCGCGCCGGGTCGCGCGCGGACTCTTCATCCCGGAGGTGCAACAAGATTGATCCGGCGCGGTGTGTGTATAGGGCCGGGCAGGGCCCTTGCCCCCCGGCCGAAATCAAGCTAGGACGAAGGCACATTGCGACACGTTCGCGGTTAACAAATTTCCTGCCTTACGCGTACCCTGGGGCGGTATCGCGTCAAGGTGCCGGGGCGCGCCTCGCGCGGTGCTCGGGCCGCCAAGGATGGCACCGCCTCACCGGACAACCAGACGAGAGGTTCAGGCATGGCTCGCAACAAAATCGCCCTGCTCGGAGCGCAGATCACCCAAGGCCTCGGCCAGCTCCTCAGTGCGTTCCTC
>CAYFTQ010000509.1:0-1821 GCA_964346035.1 uncultured Roseospira sp.
CATCAGGCCGGCCTCGGCCAGGAACTTGGCGACCCGGTCGGTCGGCTGCGCGCCCTGGCCGATCCAGTGGCGGATGCGGTCTTCGTCCAGGCGGACACGTTCCTCGTGTTCGCGCGGCAGAAGCGGGGTGTAGGTGCCCAGCTTCTCCTGGAAGCGGCCGTCGCGCGGGTTGCGCGCGTCGGCCAGCACGATGCGGTAAAACGGGCGCTTCTTGGCGCCGCCACGGGCCAGACGGATTTTCAGGGACATCGCGGGACAGGCTCCTTCGGGGTTTGGTTCAAGAGACGTCGGGATCAAGGCAGGCCGGAGCGACGCGCCGGCCGGCTATTTCTTGCGACCCTTGGGCCGCTGCTGCATCAGGTTGGCGGGCAGGCCGGAGCGACCGGGACCGCCGCCCAGGCCGGGCGGCAGACCGCCGCCGGCCCCACCCGGACCGCCAAAACCGGCGCCCAGGCCGCCGGGCGGCAACTTGCCGGAGGCCAGTTCATCGGCCATGCCGGGCGGCAGTTCGCCCCGCCTGGCCATGTCGGCGAGCTGCTTGGGATCCACATCGCCCGCACCGTCGGGCATGCCACCACCGGCGCCGCCGCCGAACATGCCGCCCATGCGCTCGGCCAGACCCTTCATGCCGCCCATCTTCTTGATCTGTTGCATCATCTGGCCCATCTGCTGATGCTGTTTCAGCAGCTTGTTGACCTCCGGCACGGTTGTTCCCGAGCCGGCAGCGATGCGCTTCTTGCGCGAAGCCTTGATGAGGTCGGGGAAGCGCCGCTCGCGCACCGTCATGGACAGGATGATGGCTTCCTGGCGCTTGATCAGCGAGTCATCCAGGTTGGCGGCCTCGATCTGCTTCTTCATCTTGCCGATGCCGGGCATCAGGCCCATCAGGCCCTTGATGTCGCCCATGCGGCGCACCTGGCGAAGCTGGGAGAGCATGTCCTCCAGGTCGAACCTGCCCTTCTCCATACGTTTGGCGAGCTTCTCGGCCTCGCCCATCTCGATGGACTGGGCCGCCTTTTCCACCAGGCTGACGACGTCGCCCATGCCCAGGATGCGCCCGGCGATGCGCTCGGCGGCGAAGTCCTCCAGGGCGTCCATCTTCTCGCCCGTGCCCATCAGCTTGATGGGCCGGCCCGTGATGGCGCGCATCGACAGCGCCGCACCGCCGCGCGAATCGCCATCCACGCGGGTCAGGACGATGCCGGTGATGCCGACCTTCTCGTTGAATTCGGTGGCCACCGTCACGGCGTCCTGGCCGATCATGGCGTCGGTCACCAGCAGGGTTTCGGCCGGGTTGGCAACCCTGCGGACCTCGGCCACCTCCGCCATCAACTCTTCGTCGATGGCCAGACGGCCGGCGGTATCCAGAATCACCACGTCGAAGCCGCCCTTGCGGCCCTCGTCCAGGGCGCGTTTGGCGATGGCAACCGGCTGCTGGCCCGGCACGATGGGCAGGGTGGCGACCTCTGTCTGTTCGCCCAGAACGGCAAGCTGATGCTGGGCGGCCGGGCGCTGCACGTCCAGCGAGGCCATAAGCACCTTTTTGCGCTGCGTGTTTTTCAGGCGCAGTGCGATCTTGGCCGAGGTGGTGGTCTTGCCCGAGCCCTGCAGGCCGACCATCAGGATCGGCACCGGCGGCGTGGCGTTCAGGTTCAGAACCTCGGTCTGGCGGTCGTCGCCATCCTCGTCGGCCTCGGTGGCGGCGTCCGCTTCCGGCCCCATGCGCCCGGCCAGCATCTCGACCAGAGCGTCATGGACAATCTTGATGACCATCTGCCCGGGGGTGACGGACTTGACGACCTCCTGGCCGACCGCGCGGTC
>CAYFTQ010000510.1:0-1814 GCA_964346035.1 uncultured Roseospira sp.
ATCTTCATGTCTTTTGGCGAGGCCGCCCGCGAACATCCTGAGATCGTCAAGAAGGGCGACCACCCGTCCGGTGATGATCCGTGGCGTCGGGACGGGTACCGCATTGGCCTGCGCGCGCAGGCGCCGGTTCTCGTCCTGAAGCTGATGGGCGCGGGTCCGCCAGCGCAAGAGCGCCTGGTTCTCGGCCCTGAGACGGGCGTTCTCGGCCCGGATGGCGGCCAGTTCGCGCAGGTTGCTCATGACGGCACCGACCGAAGCCGCCGGCCGAGAGACCACCTCCAGGACCGGGGTCAGGGCGTCGGTCACGGTTTGGCCCAGGCGCGAGATCAACACCGTGTCGGCCTTGCCGAGCAGCATCAGGGCGAAGGCCGCGATGACCAGCCCCACCACGACGAGACGCCGAAGCGCGACCCTCATGGCGCCGAAGCGGGACATCTGGCCGGAAGGCTGCATCGCGGGCTACCTTGCCAGGGGCGCGGGGCGCCGCATGCGCGCCCGAGTCTCCGGCGCCGGGTGACCGTTTCCGGATCCTTGAAGCGACGGCGCGCGCCGACCCCCGGGCTCAGTACATGGTGGTCAGGACGTTGCGCAGCTTCTTGATCTCTTCCAGGGCGCGGCCGGTGCCCAGCGCGACGCACGACAGTGGATCGTCAGCGATCGAGACCGGCAGGCCGGTGGACAACCGAAGCACATAGTCCAGGTTGGTCAGCAGGGCGCCCCCGCCGGTCAACACGATGCCCTTGTCAACGATGTCGGCGGCCAGCTCCGGCGCGGTGTGTTCCAAAGCCACCTTCACGGCCTCGACGATGGCGGCCACCGGCTCGCCCAGGCTCTCGGCAATCTGCGCCTCGCTGATGACCAGTTCCTTGGGTACGCCGTTCATCAGGTCGCGACCCTTGATCTCGATGGTGCGGCCGATTCCCTCGGCCGGGGCGCAGGCGCTGCCGACGTCCTTCTTGATCCGCTCCGCCGAGCCCTCGCCGACCAGCAAGTTATGGTTGCGGCGGATGTAGCCGATGATGGCCTCGTCCATCTTGTCGCCGCCGACCCGCACGGAACGCGAATAAACGATGCCGCCCAGGGACAGAACGGCCACCTCGGTGGTGCCGCCGCCGATGTCCACCACCATGGACCCGGTCGGTTCGGTCACCGGCAGGCCGGCGCCGATAGCGGCGCCCATCGGCTCCTCGATCAGATAGACGCGGCGCGCCCCGGCGGCCTCGGCGCTTTCCTGGATAGCGCGCCGCTCAACGGCCGTGGAGCCGGACGGCACGCAGATGATGACCATGGGGCTGGCGAAACTGCGCCGGTTGTGCACCTTGCGGATGAAGTGCTTGATCATCTCCTCGGCGACTTCGAAATCCGCGATGACGCCGTCGCGCAGGGGGCGGATGGCCTGGATGTTGCCAGGCGTGCGCCCCAGCATCTGCTTGGCCTCGTCGCCCACCGCCAGGACCTGCTTGCGCCCCTTGTGCTCCGCGATGGCGACCACCGAGGGCTCATTGAGGACGATGCCGCGCCCCTTGACATAGACGAGGGTGTTGGCGGTGCCCAAGTCGATGGCCATGTCAGCCGACAGCCATCCGGTCATCCTCGAAAACATGTGTCCTCACTCACAGGGCATCAGGGCATCAGGGCATCTGGCATCAGGGCATCTGGCGTGGCGCGTCCGGATGCGCGAACCGCGCGCCCGCCGAGGGACTGAAACCGGACCGACCCGACCCGGGCAAGGCGTTCAAGGCACGCCCACAGCCGTGTCCGCTGCCCGGCCCCGGGCCGACGCGCACGGTCAGCGCGGCGCCCCATCCGTCCCC
>CAYFTQ010000511.1:0-1801 GCA_964346035.1 uncultured Roseospira sp.
AACGCGTGGAGGGGGTACTCACCGCGGAGGATATCGCCCGAAACTACCGGCTGTAGCAGTGTCGGGCGGGGACTCAGACGGGATTGAACAAGGGTCGATCTTGGCGGTGGGGCTCAAGATCCACCGGCGCGGTGTCATAGTCGTCGCAGCTGGCGGCGAAGGCCGTGCCGGCTCCCCGGCCATGGCGGGGACGGTCAACATCACGATCAGGATGTGCACGGTTTGCGTCGGCGCCTTCAGTGTGCGGGTGGCCTCGCTGCCCTCGATATCCCGCAGGCTCACCATCACGATGAGGTCCGGTCCGGCCTGCGTGGCCGTCGCCGGGCCGGGCCGGCATTGACCGCGGTCAGCATTTCGTGACCGCGTCGCACGTGGCTGCCGGTGGTGTTCAGGCTGCTGGACGATGCCGCCTTTCGCCCCCGTCCGCTGCCTGAATTCGATGTCCCGCCCCTTCCCCGCCGCGGCTCGCGCAGGCATCATCGCCGCGGTCACTCCCGGGGAACCGAGTCAGGCCCGTATGCGCATGTGGAAGACTGTCGTCCTGCTCGGCCTGATCACCTTCGCCGAGGCGACCATCGGGGTCTTCGTGAAGCTTACCGACGGCCGCATCCCTATCCAGACCCTGAACTTCTACGCCCTCGCCTGCGCCACCGCCTTCCTGATGGCCACCATGCCACTGGCCACTGGCCAACGGCTGCGGTTTCCGCGGGACAATCTTATCGATACCACCCTCATCGGTGCCCTGATCGCCGCCCAGATCAGTGTATTCAACTTCGCCATGACCCTTGCCCCGATCGCTAACGTGGTGATCTTTTGGTCGGTGGCGCCGTTTTTTACCTTTATCTTCTCCTGGCTCTTCCTCGGTGAGCGGGCCCGGGCGAGCTACCTCTGGATCTTCGCCCTGGCCCTGGCGGGGCTGGTGGTGGCCAAGCCGCTGGCCGGCGGTCACATGATGGGAAACCTGGTGGCGCTGAGCGACGGCGCCGTATACGCGGCCATGGTTACCTACATGCGCCATGAGGGTAAGACCGAGGCCGGCAGCGACATCGCCTGGTCAATGTTGGCGGGGGCCCTCCTGCTGTCGCCCGCTGTGGTGCTGGCCGGCCCCGGGGCAGTAACCGCCACCGTCTTCTACCCGGCTCTCGGCGTGAACCTGCCGGTGGTGCTGTGGGCCCTGTGCCTCGGGGTGGTCTCCACCGGCTTCGCCTATTTCGGTATCGCCCTGGTCCTCAAGCGCCTGCGGGCCAACCTGTACGCCCTTGTAGATATCATCGTCTCGCCGATAGTGGCGGCCTTCCTCGGTTACCTGATCTTCGGGGAGGTGCCACCGCCCACAATGATTGTCGGCGGGGCCATGCTGCTCGCCGCCGGCTTCTGGCTGACCCGGGAGATGGCCCGACAGCGCGCGTCCTGAGGTCACGGCCAGGAAACCGAGCCGCCTCCGTGCCGACATCTCGTGCGGTCATCGAGCGTCCGGCCGGTCGAGGTGATCGACTACAGCGTTCGGGGGGCCGAACGTCGACGAACCTCGGCAGCTATTGGCCGATCCGGGGACTTTGCCAATCGTCTCCAGTAGCAACACCTCCCGGCCCCGCGCGCCCGGAGCGGGCACCGCACCATCTGCTCGCGCCGGTCGGCGAAAGCGTGGAAGACGCCTCAGCGTTAGCCCGAAGATTTCATCAATGCGTGCCGGTCGCGCTTGTCTCTTGGTCCCACGAGGAACGTTTGCTCACTCGGCCGTAACCCCCGATACGCCACATCCTTCGATGTCCCTTGTGAAACCCATATCCTGCGCGATATC
>CAYFTQ010000512.1:0-1792 GCA_964346035.1 uncultured Roseospira sp.
ACGCCTGCGGCGCTCGACGCGATCGCCGAGATCGCGGCGGTTACGGGGGCGGCGGTGGGCGCGGGCACGCTGCTGTCTCCGGGCGACGTGGCGGCGGCGCGGGCGGCGGGCGCGGTCTTCGGGGTCTCGCCCGGGGCGACCGCAATGACCAAGGCGGCGGAGACCGCCCGGGCATCCTCGGCCACGCTCCAACTCACGGCGCCGGATAGCCCAGGCCGCGCAGAAGGGCGCGGGTTTCGAACAATGGCAGGCCGACGACGTTGGCATAGGACCCGGAAAGATGGCGAACGAAGGCGCCCGCCAGGCCCTGGACGGCATAGCCGCCGGCCTTGCCCCGCCATTCTCCCGAGGCAAGATAGGCGGTGATCTCGCCGGCATCCAGTCGCTTGAAGGTAACCCGGGTCTCGACCAGCCGCTCGGCCCGACGGCCGTCGGGCGCGATCAAAACAACCGCGCCGAAGACCCTGTGCGCGGCACCGGACAACAGCGCCAGGCAGCGCGCGGCCTGGGCTTCGTCGGCGGGTTTCGGCAGGATGCGGCGGCCGCGCGCCACGACGGTATCCCCGGCCAGCACGAAGGCGTCCGGGTGGCGCCGGGCGACGGCTTCGGCCTTGGCGCGGGCCAGCCGGCGCGCGTGGTCGCGTGGCAGTTCGTCGGGCAGAGGCGCCTCGTCGAGATCGGATGGTTCGACCCGATCGGGTGTGACGCCAATCTGGGCCAGCAGGTCGTGTCGGCGCGGCGAGGCGGAAGCCAGCACGAGACGGGGCGCCGGCGGCCTCGGCTCCGGCTTGGCGGCGACCCGGATGCCCATGGAGCGCTACTTGTAACGGAAGGTGATGCGACCCTTGGTCAGGTCGTAGGGCGTCATCTCGACGTTGACGCGGTCGCCGGCCAGCACGCGGATGCGGTTCTTGCGCATTTTGCCGCTGGTGTGGGCCAGAACCTCGTGTTCGTTGTCCAGCTTGACGCGGAACATCGCGTTGGGCAGCAGTTCTGTCACGGTGCCGTTGAACTCAATGGCATCTTCCTTGGCCATGCCGGGTCCTTGTGTTGTGGCGAGGAACGCCCCTGCGCGGGGTGCCCATGACATGACCCGGATTCGGGGCCGGGTCAAGGGCGCGGCAAGAAGCCGATCGGCCCGGCAGGGACCCGACCGGGGTCATCCGGCCTGGGACTGTTCCTCGGTCTCGTCGGTAATGGGGCCTTCTGCGCGACCGTGGACAAACTGGTCCACATGCGGGTTGCCGCTGTCAAAGACGGCCCTGGCCTCACCCACCCAGATCAGGCGCCCGCGATAGAGCATGGCGATCCGATCGGCGATCTTGGTCGCGCTGGCCATGTCGTGGGTGATCGACAGCGCGGTCGCGCCCAGAGTCTTGGTGGTGGCCACGATCAGGTCATTGATGACGTCGGCCATGATGGGGTCCAGGCCCGTCGTCGGTTCGTCGAAAAAGACGATATCGGGGCGGGCGGCGATGGCGCGAGCGAGGCCGACGCGCTTTTGCATGCCGCCCGATAATTCCGATGGGTAGAGGTCGGCCACGCGCGCCTGCAAGCCGACCTGGTCCAGGCATTCCAACGCCCGGACGCGGGCGTCGGCGCGGCTGACGCCGTGTCCCTGGATCAGGCCGAAGCCCACGTTTTCCCACACCGGCAGGCTGTCGAACAGAGCGGCCCCCTGGAACAGCAGCCCGATATGGCGGTTGTTCCCATCGCGCGCGCGGCCCCCCAAGCCCCCGGTTTTTTCGCCCCCCGGCCCCGCGGTGGGCGAGCTTTCAGATCAGGAGAGCGG
>CAYFTQ010000513.1:0-1775 GCA_964346035.1 uncultured Roseospira sp.
CCGGCGACGCCGGCAAGGGCTTCGCCGTCGTCGCCAACGAGGTCAAGAGCCTGGCTAATCAGACCGCGCGCGCGACAGAGGATATTCGTGGCCGTATCGAGACCCTGCGCACCGAGATGAGCGTCATCATCACGGCCATGGAAAAAGGTGCCTCCGCCGTCGACGAGGGGCGGGGCGCCGTCACCGGACTGGGCGACCAGCTCGGCACCATCGCCGGTGGCATCAACAATGTGACGGAGAAGATGCAGGAGATCGCCTCCATCCTCACCCAGCAGACCCAGGCGGCGAACGAGATCTCGGAGGGCACCGCCTCCATCGCCGACCTGTCCCGGCGCAATGCCGATGAGGTGGACGAGGCCCTGAAGGCCATGGACGAGGCCACCCGCGCCATCAACGATCAGGTGGCGGTCCTGGCCGGCATGGGGGGCCCCCTGGTTCTGGTGGAAGTCGCCAAGAACGACCACGTGGTCTTCAAGAAGCGCGTGGTGGACGCCGTGCTGGGCCGGGCGGCCTGGCCGGAACGGGACATTCCGGATCACACCACATGCCGTCTGGGCAAGTGGTACGGCTCGGTTCAGGACCCGCTTCTGCGCAACCACAAGGCCTATCGCGCGCTGGACGAACCCCACGCGGCCGTTCACCAATTGGGCAAATCGGCCGTGCGCAAGGCCGCCGCCGGCGATGTTGACGGCGCGCTGGAGGACATCACCGCCCTCAACGACGCCAGCCACACGGTGGTGGAGCGGCTGAGCGAGCTGTCGGGCGCGATTGAGGAAATGGAGCGCAAACGCGACGGCGGGACGGTCGGCTGATACCGCAGAAGGCGGCGCGACCCGGCCGCCACTGCCGCCACTGCCGCGAGACCACCCGAACTGCACGCGGCGACCGGCGGGACCGCTAGTGCGCTGACAAAGACAAGGGCGCCATCTGTCAGCGCACCAGTCCATTTTTTTTGCATCAACGTTCCAAACTCAGGCCGATGTCTTTGTTTGGGTCGATGCACCAGGGCAACCCGCCGGTGCGAGCAGGGTCGCCCTGCCCTCGTCCCGACAAGGCGATCACAAGGCCGTCCGGCATCACAGGTCGCGCAGCGCCCGGGTCCAGGTTTCCATCGCCGTATTCGCCACCGGCATGGGCGCTTCCAGGAACGTGATCTCGAAGCGGTCCTCCATCTCGGCGATGCCGATGGATCGTGGCCGCACGGCCAGCACGGCCGGGCTCGGCAATTTCACGCCAAAGCAGAACACGATGTTCTTGGCCGCCTTGATGGACGGATTGATCTCGCCGCCGATGGCGGTGGTGTGGGCATGGTGGTCAAAGACGGCAATGAAGGTGACATTGGCGTCTTCGTCTATCTTCTGTCTGTAGTACGCCACGAGGTCGTCAACCGAGCGCTTGCTGGTCTCGGAGAACGGCAGTTCCATATGATAGACGGGGTATTTTTCCTGCAAAGTGTACTGATGCATGGTCGGGGCCTCCCAAGAGCCGATGGCGTCGGGGTCACGCGTCCGGGGGGCCGCGCGCCCGGACCCACCCATGCTCCGGGGCGGGCGCGCCGGCATTGACGAACCGCAAACGCGCGCCCGTCCGATCGGCCACCGCACGGCAAGGCGTGCGGGCGTCAACTCATCGGCGGGCAGGCCCGGCGCGAGCGGCAGTCGCCGTCCACGCAGTCCCGCACCCAACGGCACCCGTCGGCCGAGGCAGGCGTCGGCGCCGGCGCCCGGGGGTCGCGGGACGGGGCCGCGCCTGACGCGCGAGGTGCCGAGGAGACC
>CAYFTQ010000514.1:0-1770 GCA_964346035.1 uncultured Roseospira sp.
CGGCAGACCGCCGTTTTCCACCAGCATGACCGCGTGCGCGCATGGCCACCGTTCTGACCGTGCCGTTCATGAACTGTCTGGCCAAGGTGCCTCTGTATACCCTGCTGATCTCCATCTACTTCCCGGACAGCGGCGGGCTGGTGCTGTTCTATCTGTCCACCATCACCGTCATTTTCGCCCTGCTGGTGGCCAAACTGCTGAGCGTTTCCGTTCTGCGGCACATGGAGACGGCGCCCTTCGTGATGGAATTGCCGCATTATCATCTGCCGACGGTGACCGGCGTTCTGCGCCGGTCGGTGGACCGCACATGGCTTTACATCAAGAAGGTCGGAACGATCGTCGTCGCCGTGGCGACCATCGTCTATGTGCTGTTGCAGTTCCCCGGCCTTGGCCCGGAGCGTCAGGCGCACTATCACGCTCGCGCCGAGGCGGCGATCACCGATTTTCGCGCCACGCTGGCGGATAACCCCCTGCTGGCGGCGGTGCCGGATCAGGACAGCCTGACCCGGCTGGTCAACGTGTACACGGACTATCGCTCCGACCGCATGAGGGTGGGCAGCCGCGAAGCCGCCGAGGCCCTGGACGCGCGTGTGATCGAGAATCACCCGGCGCTGGCGCCCTTCGTGGTCCGCTCGCGCGATCCTGCGGTGCGCGAAGCCCAAGGCGCATTGCGCGATCTGGCAACGACCCGCAAGGAAATCCGGCGCCAGATGAAGGACGAGCGCATCGTCAACAGCGCCCTGGGGCAGGTCGGCAAGGGGTTGGAGCCGGTCACCCAGCTCGCCAACTTCGACTGGAAGATCAACGTCGCGCTGCTCAGTTCCTTTGCTGCGCGCGAAAGCAGTGTCGCCACGCTGGGCGTGCTGTTCGACCAGCCCGAAGGCGAAAACCAGACCCTGGAAGAACGCATGGGCGCCGAACAAAAGGCCGCCGGGTATACCGCCCTGACGGCGGTCGCCCTCATGCTGTTCTTCGCGCTTTATCCGCCCTGTCTGGCAACCACCATCATGATCCGGGTGCAGACCAACTCCTACGGCTGGATGATCTTTTCCATCATCTTCCCGACCGCGTTGGCGCTGACGGTGGCCAGCCTGACCTATTCGGTGGGCGCGGCGCTGAAGCTGTCGGGGCTGGAGATGATGACCGCCATTTATGTCTGCGCCCTGGCCCTGCTGCTGGCGGTGGGGCTGTTCAAGTCACCGTTCGGCCGCGCCCTGCCGCGTCCCGACTATCGACCCCATGAAGGAGGCGCCGAATGACCGCCACCGACGCAACGGCCTCGGTCGTCGATCTCAGCCACGAGGCCTCGACCGGCCTGTTTGAAATCGCCCTGATCGCGCTCATGGTCGCGCTGGCGGCGGCCTTTTTGTGGCGCACCTATTTCCGGCGCAAGCGCAAGGGCGGCGGCTGCGCGTCCTGCGGTTCGGCCGCGCAGTGCCCCATGCAGCCGGGCCAGGAGGCGAAGCAGGGCGCGGGCACGACCCCGACGCCGAAGCGGGATGCGATGCGGCCCGAATGACACTGGCGCAAGCGGCCGGGGCCGGGGCGCCCCACGACCGCTTGCGTGGCCGGAGGTGCGGCGGCACACTCTTTTCATAAACGGGCTTCTCGAGATCGTGTGCTTTCACGCCCGGGCGGATGCGGCAGGCCGCATCCTGCGGCGCGGCCGCCGCTCGGCACGCCAGTCGGCGCCGGGGCGGTCGTCAGGTCTGACGCCAGGCCATGCGACCGCACCACGTTGAGCAGCGTGTCGGGGAGCAGCGTGTCGGG
>CAYFTQ010000515.1:0-1766 GCA_964346035.1 uncultured Roseospira sp.
CATGGCGCTGGCCCAGGAAGACCGCCACCCGATCACCGACATCATGCGCCAGACGCCCGAGATTCCAGAAAGCTGCCAATGGGCGGTGTTCCTGCGCAATCATGATGAACTGACGCTGGAGATGGTCACCGACCGCGAGCGGGACTATCTGTACAACACCTATGCCGCCGACAAGCGCGCGCGCATCAACGTCGGCATCCGCCGACGCCTGGCCACGCTGCTGAACAATGACCGCCGCAAGATCGAACTGCTCAACAGCCTGCTGATGAGCATGCCGGGTACGCCCATCGTCTATTACGGCGACGAGATCGGCATGGGCGACAATATCTTCCTGGGTGACCGCGACGCGGTGCGCACGCCCATGCAGTGGTCCCCAGACCGCAACGGAGGCTTCTCGCGCGCCGATCCGCCCAACCTGTACCTGCCGCCGGTCATGGACCCGGTGTACGGCTTTGGCGCGGTCAACGTGGAGGCCCAGGCGCGCAGCCCGCATTCTCTGCTGAACTGGATGCGGCGATTGATCAACACGCGCAAGCGCCACAGGTCATTCGGGCGCGGAACGCTTGAATTCCTCTATCCCGGCAATCGCAAGATCCTGGCCTACCTGCGCCGCTTCGAGGACGAGGTGATTCTGTGCGTGGCCAACCTGAGCCGCTCATCGCAGCCGGTTGAGCTGGACCTGTCGGCGTTCGAGGAGCGGGTGCCGGTCGAACTGCTGGGCCGCAGCGCCTTTCCGCCCATCGGCGAGTTGCCGTATTTCGTCACGTTGCCGGCCTATGGCTTCTACTGGTTCCTTCTGACGGAAGAAGCGGAGGCTCCGTTGTGGCATGAACCCTATGTCCACCCGCTGCCCGAACTGATGACACTGGTCCTGTCAAAGGGCTGGGACAGCCTGTTCGCCGGCAAGACCGGCGCGTCGCTTATTGACGACATCCTGCCCTCGTTCCTGCCCAACCAGCGCTGGTTCGCCGGCAAGGAACAGGGCCTGGCCAGCGTGGCCGTGCGCGATCAGGCCAGTCTGGGCGAGGATGACGGCACGGCCCTGGTGACGGTGATCGACACCACCCTGAGCGACGGCGAGGAACAACGCTACCTGTTGCCGCTGGCGGTAACCTGGGAAAACAAGGAAGACCCGGCCGTCGAGCTGTTGCCCTACGCTCTGGCGCGGGCGCGCCGCGTCCATCGGGTGGGCGTGCTTTACGATGCCCTGGCGGACGCGCCGTTTACGGCCGCAGTGGTAGAGGCCATGCGCCGGGATCGCCGCGTTCCGACGGCTCGCGGCGGCACGGTCGCCTTCCGGCCCACGCACCTGCTGGCCGAGGAACCGCCGGTCGCGCTGGACGACATCGGCCGCTTCGGGCGGGAGCAGTCGAATACCTCCATGTTCCTGGGGGACCGCATGGTCCTGAAGGTTTATCGCCGCCTGAGCGAGGGCTTGCACCCGGAACCCGAGATCGGGCGCTTCCTGACCGACGTGGCCGGTTTCGCCAATACGCCGCCGCTGCTGGGATCGGTGGAGCTTGAGGACGCCGACGGCACCCATACGGCCTTGGCGGTGTTGCAGGGATTCGTCCGCAACCAGGGTGACGGCTGGGCCTATACCCAGGACTATCTGGGCCGGTATCTGGAAGACGCCGCCCTGCAAACCCAGGCCGGCGGACGTCTGGACGACGAGACGGAAGAAGCCGGCCATTCCCTTTATCTGGCGCTGGCCCGCACCATGGGGCGGCGCGTCGCCGAACTGCACCGGGCCTTTGCCATCGAGA
>CAYFTQ010000516.1:0-1765 GCA_964346035.1 uncultured Roseospira sp.
GGGGCCTGGCCCGGGCGGCCGCGGGGGCCTGGCTGCTGGGCGTGCTGCCCGCGCAGGGGCCGCCGCTGGGGGCGGCTGTGGTCGCCGGCCTGATGGTGCTGATGGTGCTGGCCCTGGCGCTGCCGCGCGTCTGGCCGCGCGGCCGGGCCATGTTGGCCGGGCTGGCGGCGCTGGCCGCCCTGGCCCTGCCGGCGTGGTCCGACTGGCTGCCTGCGGCGCCGCCCTCGCCCGGCCGGACGCCGGGCCAGGAGACCGCGTCCACCTGGCGCCCCTTCGATGCCGACGCCATCCCGGCGCTGGTGGCGGAGGGCCGGCGGGTGGTCGTGGACGTCACGGCCGACTGGTGCGTGACCTGTCTGGTCAACAAGCGGGTGGTTCTGGACCGGGACCCGGTGGCGACCCGGCTGGCCGGCGAGGACATCGTGCTGATGCGTGCCGACTGGACCCGCCCCGATGCCGACATCGCTGCCTATCTGGCCAGCTTCGAGCGCTATGGCATTCCCTTCAACGCGGTCTATGGCCCTGGCGCGCCCGAGGGCCTGGTGCTGCCAGAGTTGTTGTCGCCCGCGCCGGTGCTGGAGGCCATGGAAGCGGCCGACGGCCCATCCTGACATTCGCCTTGTCCGCCCCCTGCCAGCCACAAGGAGACGCCGCCATGACCACGATCCAGGTGGGCGACCGCTTGCCATCCGTGACCCTGCACATGATGACGGACAACGGTATCGAGCCCGTGACCACCGACGCCCTGTGCGCGGGCAGGACGGTGGTCCTGTTCTCGGTCCCGGGCGCCTTCACGCCGACGTGTTCGGCGCAGCACCTGCCCGGCTTCATCAAGCACATCGACGCCTTCCAGGGCAAGGGCGTGGACGCGGTGGCCTGTGTGGCCGTCAATGACCCTTTCGTCATGGACGCCTGGGGAAAGAGCGCCGGTGCCGCCGGCAAGGTGCTGATGGTCTCGGACGGCAACGGCGCTCTGGCCGAGGCCACCGGCACGGAACTGGACGGCCGGGGCGTCGCCCTCGGTCGTCGCTCGCAACGCTATGCCATGATCGTCAAGGACGGCGTGGTGACCCATTTCGCGATGGACGAGCCGGGCCGGTTCGAGGTCTCCAGCGCCGAAACCATCCTGGCGCACCTGTAGGACACCCAACCCGGCCGCAAGTCGCCGCCAGTTCCCGATCAGGGCAATCGGGAGAACGTGCATTGGTTAAAACTGTCGTCGCGAGCCCACATCTCCAGATGTGGGCGTGGCGATCCAGGGCGGAAGACGGTGCCTCTTGCCCTGGATTGCCACGCCCTCGTCTTGCGACGAGGGCTCGCAATGACGTTTTGAGTGCCCTCACAAACATCGCACTCTCTTGATCGCACTCTCTTGATCGCACTCTCTTTAATGTCTTCCTACGCGACGGGGCCTGGTTCACCCGATTGCCCGCAGGGTCGGTTGACTTGCGGGCCGGGGCGGCTATGGTCGCCACAGGATGGACCGTCGTGCCCCGGCGGCGCCCCGCCCCGCTCTCTCTGCCCACCGGATGCCAGTTGCCATGACCACCGAAGCCCTTGAACGGACCATCGAGGACGCCTGGGAGTCCCGCGAAACCGTGACCGCCAGCACAACCGGCCCGGTTCGCGATGCCGTCAACGCCGCACTCGACGGGCTCGACGTTGGCGTCTATCGGGTAGCGGAGAAAATAGCCGGCGCATGGCGCGTCAACCAATGGCTGAAGAAAGCCGTGCTGCTGAGCTTTCGCCTCCATGACATGACAGC
>CAYFTQ010000517.1:0-1763 GCA_964346035.1 uncultured Roseospira sp.
TTCTATTGAAGGCCGGTGAGTACGCTTATACCGTTTTTGAATGCGAATGGATGCAATACCGGAAAAGAAAAACAAGCAATTCTGTTGCGGGCGCTTCAATAGGTTTCCGGGTTGCGAAGGGTGTCACGCTTCGTTTTGGGCAATACGCTCCTATTGGGCGAGTAGTTGAAGAATTAGCGCCTGTGTCTGATGGGCGTCTTTTTGTAACGAATAAAAAGCTTGCTTTTATCGGAAACAAAAAATCAACAAACGTCACTTATGCACGATTGGCCACGTTTGAATTGTTTTCAGATGGTATAGCCATAAATAAAACAAGCGGTGCGCCGGATTATTTCGTGGGGCTAGACAGGATGCAGGTAGAATACATTGCTGCTCTAATTAAAAAAATAGCCTACGCCGAATAGCAGACCGTTTTACTAAATATGGGGAAAACAGGTATATTGGAAGGAATGGGGTGGGGAAGTTCGGTAACAGCGCCCCGCACTCTCTCCGAAAAACCCTCGTTTTTTCCACACCAACCCACGCGCGAACACCGCGCGCAACGGCGCCAGCCGCGCCGCCGCACGTCAATAGCCGGACGGGAACCCCCAGGGCTCCGAATCCAGATTACGGGATGTTCATGTTGAGGATTGAGGCGAGGTAGCTGGTGTCCCAGGCGGCGCGTTTGCGTCGGGTCTTGAGGGTGCGCTTGTCGGAGATGGCGCGTACGAGGTTGAAGGCGAAGTGCCTGACGACGGCCATGTTTCTGGCGCCGTGGCCGGTCCGGACGCGGGACAGATCGTCCTTGAAGGTGACGTCGAGGACCCAGTGGAGGCTGTTTTCGATGGCCCAGTGGCTGCGCACGGCCTGGGCGGCGGCCTGGGCGGAGAGCGTGGCCGACGAGATGTAGTAACGGGTTTCGGTGCGGGTCTTGTCCTTGATCTCGGCGCGGGCGTCGACCTTAATGACGGTGGCGGCGTCGGGCAGGCGCAGTTCGCCGGGAAAGCGGCGATCCCCGGCCAACCAGTCGACCGCGCGGCAGACGGTGACGGTGCGCTCTTCGATACGGCCGTGTCCCTTGTCGACGTCGGTCACGGTCTCGAGGTCCTCGGCGGCGGCGGTCTCGAACAGAGCCTGCGTATCCGCGCGCAGGCCCGGCTGGTTGTTCTTCACGGCCAGCAGGTAGTCGGCCCCCTGTTCGCGGATGGCGCTGGCGACCGCGCCGTTGCAGGCGATGGCGTCGATGCTGACCAGCGCGCCCTTGAGGCCGTCCTTGGCGCCCAGGCGCTCCAGAAGAACGGGAATGGCGGTGGTTTCGCTGGCTTTTTCCGGGACCGCTTCCTGGGCCAGCACCAGCCGTTGCGTGGTGGCGAACGCCGAGACCAAGTGCAGCGCGGCCTTGCCCTTGGCCCGATCATGGCTGCGCCGCGAGGTCTTGCCGTCGATGGCCACGAAGTCCGACCGCTCGGGCCAGGTCTCGCGCACCCAGGTGGTGAAACACTCGGCGAACAGGACCGGGTCGATCCGGTTCATCAGAATGTTGAGCCAACGCCCGCACGGCACGCCGTTGCGATAAGGAAGGACCGTGCGCAGGAAATCCAGATGCGCCTCGCCCCACTCGGAAATCAGGTCAAAGTCATCGCAGTCGACAATACTGCCGCACACCACAAGGAAAAGCACCTCCGGCAGCGGATGGTCAACACGCCACTCTTCTCGATCATCCTCGATTTCGGAAAAATGCTTCAGAAGAACCGCAAGCCGCGATTTGCCCCCCAGAAACGCTT
>CAYFTQ010000518.1:0-1755 GCA_964346035.1 uncultured Roseospira sp.
GCCCTGCTATCTGTGGGTGCGTCCGTCCAGTCCTAAGCAGGGCCGCCCTCGATCACGTCGAATTCGGTCTGCTCCTCGACGGCGGCGGCTTCGCCCCCGGCCGCCGGGCCGGCCGCCGCGACGGCGACCGGGGCCGCCGCAGAGACGCCCCACTTCTCTTCCAGCATCTTGGACAGCTCTGCGGCTTCCATGACGGTCAGGGCGGACAGTTCGTCCACCAGCTTTTCAAGATCAGCCATATGCTTCAGCTCCTCGTCGGATCGACTTGAACGGATATCGTTCACTTGGGAATGGGATCGCGGCGATCACGCCGCCTCGCCCTGAGAGTCGGCGTACGCCTGCATCACCCGGGCCAACTGCCCGGCCGGCGCCTGCGTGACGCTCGCCACCCGCTGTGCCGGGGTGGTGAGCAGCCCCACAAGCCTGCCCCGCAGTTCATCGAGAGACGGCATCCTGGCCAGCGCGCCGACGCCCTCGGCGTCCAGAACGCGGCCCTGCATGGCGCCGCCCAGGATGACCAGCTTGTCGTTGGTCTTGGCGAACTCCACGCAGGCCTTGGCCGCCGCCACCGGATCGGACGACGTGGCAACCGCCGTCGGCCCGGTGAACATGTCGGCCAGTCCCTCGAATTCGGTGCCGTCCAGAGCGAGCCGGGTGAGCCGATTCTTGGTAACCCGGAACCGTGCCCCGCATTCACGCACCTTGCCGCGAAGCGCCTCCGTCTGCGCCACCGTCAACCCCTGATAGTGGGTGACGACGCAGGCTGTCGACTCCTCGAACTCGGCCCGCATGGCGGCCACGAGACCCTTTTTATCGTTTCGGTTCACGTCCGTCTCCGCTGACTGGGTCCGCCCGACGCCCGCCCGGCCGGCGCCGCCTGGCCCCGTCCGGTCGGCGCCCCAAGCGGACGCGCCTGTTGTCCTCGCGTCCGCACCGCGCGGCCCCATCCCATGCCCGTCCACCCCTGGTGCCTGTCGGCGCCACCGGTGATCCGGAGGTCTGGTCCCGCCCGTCACGAGCACGCGGGACCTGCCCTCGGAAAGTTCAAGTCGCTCCGCCAAGGAGCCCGCCGCCGGCCAGGCCAAGGTCCGAACCCTGCCGCGCCGCCGCCCGGTCCCCGCCGGAGGCACACCTCAAACTCCCGTCTGCGCGGGCGGGATCGCTCCCTTCAAGGTCCGGCGGGTCCCGAAGGCCGCCGGACCACCCACGGTCTCGGACAGGCTGGCATCCGCATCGCGGCCGCAGCCGCAGGGCGAATGCCCTTCGATCCGGACCGGGCGCCCGGCCGTTTGGCCGGACCCACGCCCCGGGTCGAAATCCTCGCGCGGGCAGCCGGCCACGATTGGCCCGAGCGCCCGCGAAACCTTGCCCAGGCCGCTAGACCGGGGTCGCCACCGACGACACGTTGACCCGCAGGCCCGGCCCCATGGTGGAGCTGAGCGAAACCTTTTTCAGGTACGTGCCCTTGGCACCGCTTGGCTTGGCCTTGACGATCGCATCCACAAAGGCATGGATGTTCTCGGCAAGCTGCTCTTCGGTGAAGCTGACGCGACCCACGCCGCCGTGGATCAGGCCTGCCTTCTCGGCCCGGAACTGCACCTGACCGGCCTTGGCGGCCTTGATGGCCTCGGCCACGTTCGGCGTCACCGTGCCCAGCTTGGGGTTCGGCATCATGCCGCGCGGCCCCAGGATCTTACCCAGTCGGCCGACCACGCCCATCATGTCGGGCGTCGCGATACAGCGATCGAAGTTGAT
>CAYFTQ010000519.1:0-1749 GCA_964346035.1 uncultured Roseospira sp.
GCGCGCAAAACCCTTTCGTTGCCGGCCGCGATGGTGGCGCCGTCGTTGCCGCCGCGCAGGTTGGCGACCAGGATGAAGCGCGGCGCCAGGCGGCCGTCCGGGGTTTCCAGACTGAAATACTTCTGATGGCCGCGCATGGCGGTGGTCAGGACCTCGGGCGGCAGGCTCATGAAGGCGGGGTCGAGTCGGCCCATCATGACCTCGGGCCATTCCACCAATCCGGCGACCTCGTCCAGCAGGCCGGGGTCCGGGCGCAGGCGCAAGCCCTCGGCGGCGGCCAGCGCCTGGGCGCGTTCGTGAATCAGGTGGGCGCGCTCCGCCCCATCCAGAATGACACAGGCTTCGCGCAGGCGGTCGCGATAGTCGGCGAAGGCGCTGACCGTGATCGGCTCGGGCGCCAGGAAGCGGTGACCGCGTGTCCCGGCCCCGAACGGAAGCACCGTGACGCCCTCGGGCGGGGGCGCGCCCGGTGGCGCGAACGCCACCGGGTGTTTTGGACCGGTGCCGTCGACGCGCATGCCGGGGGTGCCCCCCAGGGCCAGGCCGCCGGCCAGTGGGTGCCCGTCGAAGACGGCCAGGATGCCGTGTAGGGGGCGCACCCAGGTCAGGGCGTGCGCGCCCCAGCGCATCGACTTGGGCCAGGGCAGGGCGGTGATGGCGTCGTACAGAAGCGCCGGCAGGACCTCCGCCGTCGGCCGGCCCTTGTGCTCGATGACCGCGAACAGCACCGGCCCCTTGGGTGTGTCGCGCCGTTCCACCTGGTCCAGGGTCAGCCCGACTGAGCCCAGGAAGCCCTGAACGGCCTTGTCGGGCGCGTCCGCCTTGGGTCCCTTGCGTTCCTCGCGCGTGTCCGGCTGGGCTGCGGGCAGGCCGTCCACCACCAGCGCCAGCCGGCGCGGCGTGGCGAAGGCCTGTGCGCCCTGGTGCGACAGGCCGGCCTTGTCCAGCCCGGCCAGCACCAGGCGGCGCAGGTCTTCAGAGGCGCGTTTCTGCATGCGCGCCGGGATTTCCTCGCTCAGCAGTTCCAGCAGCAGTTCGGCCATGGTTTCAACCCTCCGCCCGGGCGGGCGCGACCGCCGCGCCGAACCCGCGACTGGTCAGCCAGCCGGCGGCGCAGCCCTTGGCGAGCGCGCGCACGCGGCCGATATAGGCGGCGCGTTCCGTCACCGAGATGACGCCGCGCGCGTCCAGCAGGTTGAAGCGGTGCGACGCCTTCATGCACTGGTCATAGGCCGGCAGCGCCAGCCCGGCGTTCAGCAGGTGGGCGCATTCGGCCTCGGCATCGGCGAAATGGCGAAACAGGGCGTCGGTATCGGCGTATTCGAAATTGTGGGCGGAGTATTCCCGCTCCGCCTGAAGGAAAACGTCGCCATAGCTCACGCCGGCGCCGTTGAAGTCCAGGTCATAGACATTCTCGACTCCCTGCACATACATTGCCAGCCGCTCCAGGCCGTAGGTCAATTCCATCGACACCGGGTCGCATTCGAATCCACCCACCTGCTGGAAGTAGGTGAACTGCGACACCTCCATGCCGTCGCACCAGACCTCCCAGCCCAGGCCCCAGGCGCCCAGGGTGGGGCTTTCCCAGTCGTCTTCGACAAAGCGGATGTCGTGCGACAGCGGGTCGATACCCAACGCCCGCAGGCTGCCCAGGTAGCGTTCCTGCGCGTCCGCCGGCGACGGCTTCATGATGACCTGGAACTGGTAATAGTGCTGGAGCCGGTTCGGGTTCTCGCCGTAGCGCCCGTC
>CAYFTQ010000520.1:0-1740 GCA_964346035.1 uncultured Roseospira sp.
GAGGTACGAAGGTGGCTTCACCAGCTACATCGACGTGCTTGATGCCCAGCGGGGCCTGTTCGACGCGCAACTCGCCATGGTCGAGGCGCGCCGTGATCAACTCACCGCCGTGGCAACGCTCTACAAGGCCATGGGCGGCGGCTGGTCGGACGATCGCGATCTCGGCGCGGCATCCCGCGACCGGGTCAAGTCGTCTGAACCGGAGAAGCCTGCTGAAAGCCTTTGAGGTCGTCTCGCCATGATGGATCACCCGTACCTCAAACTGATGGATCAGGCCGACGCGCGCTGGGCCGAGCTTATGTCGGTCGTGCCCGAAATGCGCAGCGCGCCGATCTGGGAGCTTCTCACGCACCTCTGGCGGACCGACCTGCCCGTTCGCAAGACGGACGCGATCCAGGCGATGGGCGCTATCCGCAGCCCCCACACGGCGGCGAAATACATTGATGTGGCGATCAAGAGCGGCTTTGTCGTGGAAACACACGATAACTTGGACAAGCGGTCCAAGAAGCTCATGCTCTCGGACATCGGTCGCGCGCGCATGGATCGGTTCCTCGATGCCTGTGTCGGAGACCTGCTTACCGCCAGTGACGACTTGGCCGGTCGACAAGGCTACCGGTTACCGATCATGTACTTACCTCGTTAAAAGCTGTCTGCGCAGGTCATTGAAACGGGAAATTTCTTGGTGGCCACGGGGTCACTGGGCCCTATGCTGTCAGCCGGTAAATCGATCAGTTTGAGGGTCAGATCGGCGTGCGGCTTGCTGCGCTGCAGCGTCGGCGTCGCTGTAAGGGGTGGCTAAACAGGCTTATGCCCGGTATGTGGCAAACATGCGTGATATGTTGCACTGCACCATCAAGTGGCGTATACTCCAGAGGGCCGGCACATGGTGCCGGTGGTTCCAGAGACGCTCTTTTCGGGCGTTTACCTCCCCGGACTTTCTGGGTCATGCAGCTTGCGCTGCATGACCCTTTTTTCCGGCTGCCTCACTCGGGCGGTTAAGTCACAAAAGTCCGGAAGTCTGCGATCATCATGGCCACCGAGCCGTTACGTCCCGGTCCGTGATGGCATGCCTTTGCTACTCGGTTGCCGTCTGTTGGTATTTACCGCAACCGCAATGGCGACGGGGGCGTTAGCAAGCGCTTGCAGGCGCAAGGGCTTTCTGTCGCAGGGCGATTGCACGAATTGGAATCGTTCAAAGGCGCAGTTACAAGGTTGGGACGATGAACCTGCGGTCGTCACCGACGGCGGGCCGGATCGGCTACCCGCGTAACCGGGTGGGTCCGGCAAATTAAAGGAGACTTGATATGGACGGTGACAGCGGGCCGCTGCAAGGCAAATGCCCGGTCATGCATGGCGGCAACACCGAAGTGGGCAACTCCGTGATGTCGTGGTGGCCCAACAACCTGAACCTCGACATCCTGCACCAGCACGATCGTAAACCGAACCCGTTTGGGGCGCATTTCAACTACCGCGAAGAGCTCAAGAAGCTCGATGTCGCGGCTCTGAAGGCGGACCTCCACGATCTGATGACCGACAGCCAGATCTGGTGGCCCGCCGACTGGGGTCATTACGGCGGCCTGATGATCCGGATGGCCTGGCACGCGGCCGGTTCCTACCGTCTGGCCGACGGCCGCGGTGGCGGCGGCACCGGCAACCAGCGCTTCGCGCCGATCAACTCCTGGCCGGATAACGCCAGCCTCGACAAGGAGCGCCGCCTGCTCTGGCCGATCAAGAAGAAGT
>CAYFTQ010000521.1:0-1738 GCA_964346035.1 uncultured Roseospira sp.
GCGGAAAGCCAGATCCGGCATGGCTCGCCGACGTGGAACAGGGCGCGCTCATGGTCGCCCGAACGCAACGCGGTCTCCGCCATGGCGTAGTCTGCCATGGCGGAATCGCCCTGGCGGCCGTAGACCTGCGACAGCAGGCGCCACGCCATGGCGTTGTTGCCTTCGCGCGAGAGAGCGTTGCGAAGGTTGTCCTCGGCGGCGTCAAGGCGGGTGTCGTCGCCGCTTTCAAGCTGGGCATGCGCCAGCGCGATGCGCAGCAGCGGTTCGCCCGGCGCCAGTTCGACGGCGCGACGATACGACGGCAGCGCCTCGGCCGCGCGCCCGCTTTCAAACAACATCTGGCCCTTCAACTCGTGGAAATAGGGATTGTCGGGTTCTTCGGCGATCAGGGCATCAATTCCGGCCAGGCCGCGCATCAGATCCACCCCGCGCCAGTGGGCGATCGCGCGAGCATACCGTGAAGCAATGTCGGCGCCTTCGGCATAGCGGCGCAACGTCTCGCCCGGCGGCCGGATGAAGGCCCGCAGCTTGGCCAGCATGCGGGCGTGACGGTCGCGCCAGTCCGCCGGCACGGCCTCGGCAGGAATGGACGAGCGCGACACGTGCTGTTCGACCACGCGCAGGCGATCGCGGGTCAGCGGGTGGGTTTGCAGATAGGCGTCCTGGCTTTCGGAATTAAGCGCCGTCTGCTGGTCCATGACGTGCATGAAGTCGAGCAGACCATCGGCCGGCAATC
This sequence comes from uncultured Roseospira sp., assembly GCA_964346035.1. Taxonomy (GTDB): domain Bacteria; phylum Pseudomonadota; class Alphaproteobacteria; order Rhodospirillales; family Rhodospirillaceae; genus Rhodospira. The sequence goes on from CAYFTQ010000521.1 coordinate 737, forward strand.
CGGCCCGGTCCAGGGCCTTCAGGGCGAAGGCGTCGGCTGCGGACTCCTGGCCCCGGGTATAGGACAGAAAGTTGCCCATCGCCGCCCCCTGGGCACCCATGCCGACGGCCATGCCGACGTCCGGGCGCCCGGTCAGCGCGCCGGCCGCCGCGCCAAGAAGCAGGGCGGCGATGCGCGCGGCCTCCAGGTTTTCCATGTTGCCGCGCAACTGCACCAGATGCCCGCCGGCGATATGCCCGATCTCGTGCGCGACGACGCCGACCAGAGCCTCGACCGCCTCTGTCCGCAGCATCAGGCCGGTGAACAGAAACAGGCGCTGCCCGGAGGTCACGAAAGCATTGATGCGCGAGTCGTTGATCATCCGCACCGTCAGGGATTCGGGCGGAATGCCGGCCTGCCGAAGCAGTGGCGCGGCATAGGTTCGAATGGTATCCTCGATTTCCGCGTCCCGGACCAGGGACTGGGCGCGCGCGCCCGTCGGCGCGCCGCCGACCAGCGCCAACACCAGCGCCAACACCAACGCCCCGATTCCAACCTTGGCACTGCGAAGGACCGCGATGCGTCTCACAACCCGTTCCCCTCGTTCGACCGGCACCCGCGTCGGCGCCGCGCCGTCTTCCAGAACTCCGAACGGTAGGGGGTCGCACCGTGGCCGTCAACGTGGTGCCGCCGGCGCGCGGGCAATGGTGGCGGCACTGGGCGTCTTGATGGGCGTCGCCGGCTGCGGATCGGACCGTCCACCCGGCGCCCTGGGCTATGTGGAGGGGTTCTCGGGCGCGGTGGTGGCCGACGAACCGCGCGCGGTCCTGGTGGCGCGCGACATCCTGTCGGCCGGTGGCACCGCCGCCGACGCCGCCACCGCGATGGCCTTCGCGCTCGCGGTCACGCTGCCCACCTCGGCCAGCCTGGGCGGCGGCGGCATCTGCCTGGTGCAGGACCGCGACGCCAACGACGCCCTCCATCTCCGCGGCCTGGGCGCGGTAGCGCTCGTGCAGCTTCACC
>CAYFTQ010000522.1:0-1723 GCA_964346035.1 uncultured Roseospira sp.
ATTCGCGGCCATGACCGCCACGGTCGAACCCTTGGCGATGCCGCGCGCCGCCAGGGCGGATGCCAGCCGGCGCGCCCGCGCCCGCGTCTCGGCCCAGGTATAGCGGCGCCGGCCATGGATCACCGCGACCTTGTCCGGGAAGGCATGCGCCGCGCGGTCCAGAAACTGCAACGGCGTCAGCGGGACATGATTGGCCGGGGCGCGGTCCAGGTGATCTTCGTATTTACGCGGCGTGCGGGCCATGGTGGCGGTCTCCGGAAGTGACGGCGAAAGGACCATGAGACGGTCATAGTCCATTGCCCGCGCCGACAAAAGGCCCGGCCCGGCGCTCGCCGACCCGCCCCCCCCTTTCCGAGCCCGTATTCAGGGAGTATGTGTGGGGCGCGGCCGGTTCGTTCGGCCGCGCCCCGGCAGCCTTGTCCCAGCGGTTTGCGACTCGTGGAGTGCCCATGGCCGAGTTCAGGATAAACGGCGCGATTCACACCCTGGACGCCGACCCCGACACGCCGTTGCTGTGGATGCTGCGCGACGGCCTTGGCCTGACCGGCACCAAGTACGGCTGCGGGGCCTCGCTGTGCGGCGCCTGCACGGTGCTGGTCAACGGCGAGGCCGTGCCCGCCTGCCAGACCTACGTCGGCGACCTGACCGGCGCCGACATCACCACCATCGAGGGCCTGTCCGGTCCGATCGCCGAGGCCGTGCTGGCGGCCTGGGAACGGCACGCGGTCTCGCAGTGCGGCTATTGCCAGCCGGGTCAGGTCGTGCGGGCCGTCGCCCTGCTGACCGCGACCCCCGATCCGGATGACAGCATCATCTCCGCCGCCATGGCCGGCAACCTGTGCCGCTGCGGTACCTATCCCCGCATCCGTGCGGCCGTGAAGACCGCAGCGGCCACAATGAAGGGGAATGGATGATGCCGGCCACCACGCACCATTTCTCGTCGTCGTCGTCGTCAGCGGTGGCAGCGGCCCCGGCGCTCAGCCGCCGAACCGTCCTGAGGATCATGGCTGGCGCCGGCGCGGGTCTGACGCTGGGGCTTACCCTGCCCACGGGCGAGGCCGAAGCGCAAGGCGACGAGGACAAAGGCGCCCCCTTCGCCCCCAACGCCTTCGTGCGCATCGCCCCGGACGATACGGTCACTGTCGTGATCAAACACCTGGAAATGGGCCAGGGCGTGTTCCTGGGACTGGCCACGCTGGTGGCCGAGGAACTGGACGCCCGCTGGGAGCAGATCCGGCCGGAACCCGCTCCGGCCGACGCCGCGCGCTATAACAACCTGTTCTGGGGACCGGTCCAGGGAACGGGGGGCAGCACCTCGATGGCCAACGCCTTCGAGCAGATGCGTCGCGCCGGCGCCGCCGCCCGCGCCATGCTGGTCGCGGCGGCGGCCAGGCGCTGGGGCCTGCCGGACGATGATCTGACCGTGACCGGGGGCGTGGTCCTAAGCGCCGACGGCAGCCGGACCGCATCGTTCGGGGCGTTGGCCATCGACGCCGCCTCGGGCTCCGTCCCGGACGGCGAAAGCGTGCCGCTGAAGGACCCGGCCGCTTTCCGGCTCATCGGCCGCAGCACGCCGCCACGCCCCGATTCGGCGGCCAAGGTTCGCGGCCAGGCCACCTTTGCCAGCGACGTCCGCCTGAAAGGCCAGGTGACCGCCCTGGTGCGCCGGCCGCCCCGGTTCGGCGCCACCGTCGGCACCGTGAAGGCGGACGCGGCCCTGGCC
>CAYFTQ010000523.1:0-1715 GCA_964346035.1 uncultured Roseospira sp.
AGGACCCCCATCGCCTGACCCATCCGAACGCGCCTCCGCCGGGGTCCTTCCGGTTGGAGGCGGAGCAGGCCGACCTGTCGGTCAGGCTGGACGGTCGGGGTCGTGTTCTGGGTGCGGGTGCACAGATCGGCGGGGCCGTGGCCACGCCCGTCGGCCCGAACGGGGCGCCCGTCGCCGGTCCTGGCGGGGCGCTGGAGCGGCTGTCGCTGGACTATCACCACAAACCATTGCTGGACCCCGGTTCGCGTGACGTGACTCGCACCCTGAGTGCCCGGGTCCGCGCCGTGTCGCTGTCCGGGACCGAAGAACTCCCGTTGGGTCCGAGACTCGAGTCCGCCGCCCTGGACGCCGTCCTGCTGGGCGGCGTGACGCGGGACCGGCGGCTGGAGGATGCCTTGCGGGCCTGGCGGGACGGCGACGGCCGGCTCAGGATTGACCGCCTGAGCCTGGTCTGGGCGCCGCTGAGTGTGGAGGCCGCCGGTGCGCTCGGCCTGGACGCGGCCTTGCAGCCAGAGGGCACCGTGAACACCCGCATCTGGGGGTTCTCGTCCGCGATCGACGCCCTCGCCGAGCGCGGGCTGGTGCGCGGCCGCGACGCCACCATGGCCAAGGTCCTGCTTGGCGGGTTGTCCCGGCGGACGGAAGACGGTCGCCAGCGCCTGGAGATTCCGGTCATCGTGCGCGACGGCCATGTCTGGGCCGGCCCGGTGGCCCTGATGCCGTTGCCGCGGCTGCCCTGGGGGCCGCCACCGGGCAGTCTGGGGGCGCATGGCCTAAAGCCCGGATTTTCCGTCGATCCGGAAGGCAACGTGATCCCGGACGATTGACCCGGACCGCATCCCGGCACGAGAGCCATGACCGGATCGCGGCCGGCCGCCGCCGGCCTGCCGGCGTGCGCCCACCGGTCCGGCGCCGACGCGGACGGGCGGCGGGGTGGCCCCGGCAGACGGCTATAGGATGAACTTGGACAGGTCGGCGGAGCCGGCCAGCGGCCCGACCCGTTCGCGCACCAACGCGTCATCGACCACGATGGTTTCCCCGCTCCGGTCCGAGGCGGTGAACGAGATCTCCTCAAGCAGCCGTTCCAGCACCGTATGCAGGCGGCGCGCGCCGATGTTCTCGACCGTGCGATTGATGTCGGCGGCCAGGTCGGCGATGGCCAAGATGGCGTCGTCCTCGAAGCCCAGGGTGACCTCCTCGGTTCCCATCAAGGCCTTGTACTGCTTGATCAGGCTGGCCTCGGGCTCGGTCAGGATGCGGACGAAATCGTCTCGATCGAGGGCCTTCAACTCCACCCGAATGGGCAACCGGCCCTGAAGCTCCGGCAGCAGGTCGGAGGGCTTGGCCAGATGGAACGCGCCGGAAGCGATGAACAGGATGTGGTCGGTCTTGACCGCGCCGTGTTTGGTGGTGACCGTGGTGCCCTCGATCAGCGGCAGCAGGTCGCGTTGCACGCCCTCGCGCGAGACATCGCCGCCGCCCCGGGCATCGCTGCGCGCGGTGATCTTGTCCAACTCGTCCAGGAACACGATGCCGTCGTTCTCGACCGAGGTGATGGCTTCCTTGACGACCTGATCCTCGTCCAGAAGCTTGTCGGCCTCCTCGCGCACCAAAACGAGATAGCTTTCCTCGACCGTCATGCGCTTGCGCTGGGTGCGTCCGCCCAGGGCCTTGCCGAAGATGTCGCCCAGGTTGAGCATGCCCATCTGGGCGCC
>CAYFTQ010000524.1:0-1707 GCA_964346035.1 uncultured Roseospira sp.
GCCAAGTTCCTGGCCGAGGCCGGCCTGATGGACGCCCGCCCGCGGGCCGAGCAGACCAAGAAGGACAAGCCCAAGGCCAAGGCGCAGGAGCGCCTCCGCGAGGCCCGCGAGAAGGCCGAGGCCGCCGCCGCCGCCGCCGAGGCGGCCTCCGCCCCGGCGCAGGAACCGGCCGCCGGAACCGAGTCCTGATCCGTCAAACCCTTTGGTCGGGGATGGGCGCGCCATGACCGGGCCGGTTTCGTCGTCCCGGCGCGTCTGCCTGGGCGTCGTGGTCGGCGCCCACGGCATCCAGGGCGCGCTTCGGATCAAAAGCTTCACCGCCGATCCCCTGGATGTCGCGGCCTATGGTCCGGTGTCCAGCGAGGACGGCGCGTGCGCGTGGCCGATCCGCGTTCTCGGCACGGCCAAGGGCGTCGTTCTGTGCCGGCTGGAGGGCGTGCGCGACCGCACCGCCGCCGAGTCCATGAAAGGCCGGCGGCTGTGGATCGACCGTGCCGCCCTGCCTGACGGGGACCCGGCGCAAGCGGACGACGAAGCGGCCTTCTATCACGCCGACCTGATCGGTCTGCGGGTCGAGGCCGAGGACGACGGCCGCCCGCTGGGCACCGTGCGCGCGGTGCATGATTTCGGCGCCGGCGACGTGCTCGACATTGCGCCGCCCGCCGGCGGGGGCCGCCCGGTCATGGTTCCCTTCACGCGCGCCGCCGTGCCGCTGGTGGACCTGGACGGTGGCCGGCTGGTGGTGGCGCCGCTGCCGGGGCTGTTGGATGACCCGCCGCCGCCCTCGGATGGGGAAGAGGCGCAGCGCCATGACTGACGCGCGCCCCGCTTTCGCCGCCGATCCCTGGACGGCCGCCGTCCTGACCCTGTTTCCGGACATGTTTCCGGGGCCGCTGGGTCTGTCTCTGGCCGGCAGGGCCCTGGCCGAGGACCGCTGGCGCCTGCGCGCGGCCGACATCCGCGCCTTCGCCCGCGACCGCCACCGCACCGTGGACGACAGCCCCTTTGGTGGCGGCGCCGGTATGGTGATGCGCCCGGACGTCGTCAGCGACGCCGTCGCCGCCCACCACGACCCGGCCTGTGGGCGGCGCCTGATCTATCTGTCGCCGCGCGGCCGTGTCCTGGACCAGCCACTGGTTCGCGACCTGGCGGCGGGGCCGGGCGTGACCCTGGTGTGCGGCCGCTACGAGGGGCTCGATCAGCGCGCCATAGACGCCTGGGACATGGAGGAAATCAGCGTCGGCGACGTCATTCTGTCCGGCGGCGAGCCGGCCGCGCTGGTGCTGCTGGACGCGGTCGTCCGGCTGCTGCCCGGGGTGACCGGCAAGACCGAGTCCCTGACCGACGAAAGCTTTGAATCCGGCCTGCTGGAATACCCGCACTACACCCGGCCGCAGGACTGGCAGGGCCGCACGGTGCCCGACGTGCTGGTCTCCGGCCATCACGCCCGCGTTGCCGACTGGCGCCGCCAGCAGGCCGAGGCCATCACCCGCGTGCGCCGTCCAGACCTGTGGGTGCGCTATCGCAAATACACCACGGAAGACGGCTAGCGCCGAAGGGCAAGGACAAGGCATTTCCCCGCGTCGGCCGACATGCTATAGCGTGCCGCCTTCACGAACCTGAAGGTGAGCCGTCATGGCCGACTGCGATACATCCGACACCCCGCCGCCGCGAGTCGGCGTCATCATGGGCAGCCAGTCCGACTGG
>CAYFTQ010000525.1:0-1702 GCA_964346035.1 uncultured Roseospira sp.
CAGCCATAGCCCTTGCTGGAGCCATGCCCGACCATCAGGGGCGGGGTGTCGGCCTTTGTCAGGTCCTCAATCAGGGCGTCCAGGAACGTTCGGTCGGCTTCGAACAGCGCGTCGTCGATGCCGGGGCGCCGCTCCAGCGTCATGGCGACGGTAAAGGCCGGGCCGACGAAGGCTTCGGTCTTGAACAGGGCACCATGCAGGGGCGCCATGCTGTGCCGGTCCAGGGACACCGAATGGATGGCCCGGGGTCGGCCGGGGTTCCGCACGACCGGGGTTTCAAGGCGCAACAGGCCCCGCCAGCCGTTCACGCCGAACAGCCGTTCCGTGGCCGTCAGATGGTCCGCAGGGGTCATTCTGGTGCCGACAAAGATCTTGTCGGGATCATCTGATAGCCCGTCTTTCTCCGCCTGCATCATCGCCAGGGCCTCCAGCCAAGCGGCGCGGCTGCGTAGCACGCCCTTCAAGGATGTCCCCAGCATGTCGGGCATATCGGCCTCGCGCATGAGCGGTTGGATCTGGGCCTCGCGCTGCTGTTCGTTCGCTTGGTCGCGGTCGCGCCGACCCACCGAGGCGCCGCTGCGCTCCGGATCGCGGCTGAGGTAGGGGCCACGGGCTGACAGGGCCAGCACCCTGCGGGCGCCCGTGTCGGTCGACGCGGGGACCCGTGCGACAAGGGCGGCCAGATCCGGCGCGGCGTCCGTCTCATCGAACGCCAACGTTTTCGGGTCCAGGACCTGGCGCGTTGCCGTCAGGGTCTCAAGGCACAGGCGAACGCGGCCGGCACCGGAAGAGCGGCCTTTGCCGAGGGGATGGCCGCCGTCGCGGGCCAGGGCTGCAAGGCACGCAGCCAGGGCCTCCAGGCTGCGGTCATCCGGGGTCAGAAGGCAGAGCGACAGACGAAACCTCAGCCCCGGCATGACCAGTTCCTGGTGAAACAGCTTGCGAAGCTGGACACCGCCGGTATTCCGGTCGATGCGGGTCCGTGTGCTGGCGAAGGCCCCCTTGGTCTTCAGGTTGCGGTGGGGCCGCGCCGCGCCGAGGTTTGGGGGTGGCTCACCCGTCAGGAAAGCGGTGCGAACCAGCAGGCGCCCCATTCCGGCGCCATCGTCGCCGCCCTTGGCGCTGGTCTCGCGGTCCACGCCGAACAGACGCGTCCCGCCGACCGTTCCGCGATCCCGAAGGATGGCACGCAACGCGCCCTTCAGGCTGGGTCCCGGCACGCAGGGTAGGCCGCGATAATCGGTCACCACCACAGCAAGGCCGGGGCCGGCACTGTTGGCGCCGGCGGCGCGGTCTTCCTCTGACAGCAGGTCGGGACAGTCGACCCGCTCTCCCGTGCCGATATGCAGCGGCGAGAGAACCTCAAGCTCCGCCGCGACGGTCAGGCGATCACCAAGCATGCGAGGCTCCCTTCAGGTCGGCGGCCAGGGCCAGGTGGTCGATGACCGAACAGGCGATCGCGCCGAACCCGTTCTCCGGCATAAACGGAAACGTCTCCCAGGTCGCACTGTCGAGGGCCGACGGAAGGGGCAGGTTGGACGAGAGCCATGTCTCGATCAGGGGGCGACCGTCGCCCTTCAACAGGAACACGCTGCCTGGTTCCGTCAGCAGGTACGGGTCATAGTCCGTGCGGCCGAGCCGATAGCGGAGCGCCTGGTATCCGCCCGCCAGACGCTGGGCGGCGAACACGTTCCGCAGCTCC
>CAYFTQ010000526.1:0-1689 GCA_964346035.1 uncultured Roseospira sp.
TCGCCATGGGACTCGTTTGGTCGCGCGGGAAGGGTGGGGACCGCCTCGCCAGACCACGCGGACGCGGTGCCGTAGGCGGTCGGCGCGTCTTAACACAGGCTCCCGGCTTTGGACATCGGGTTTCGCGGCGACGATGCCGGCTTCGGGGCCTCGCCTCTTGCGGTCGGACGGGCCGGGGTCTATCACCGCGCCTTCGGCGCCTGCCCGCCCCGTCCCCTCACCGACCATCGCGAGATCGAACCATGACCCGCAAGCTTTTCGGCACCGACGGCGTGCGCGGTACCGCCAATACCGACCCGATGACCGCCGACATGGCCCTGAAGCTGGGCATGGCGGCGGGCGCCTTATTTACGCGTGGCGCCCATCGTCACACCCTGGGGATCGGCAAGGACACCCGGTTGTCCGGCTATATGCTGGAGCCCGCCCTGACGGCGGGCTTCACGGCCGTGGGCATGGACGTCGTGTTGCTGGGCCCCCTGCCGACGCCGGCGGTCGCCATGCTGACCCGGTCACTGCGCGCCGACCTCGGCGTTGTCATATCGGCCTCGCACAATCCGTTCGAGGATAACGGGCTCAAGCTGTTCGGCCCGGATGGCTTCAAGCTGTCCGATGCAGCCGAGCGCGACATCGAGGCCATACTTGACAACGGCCTGGGCCAGCACCGGGTGGCCGCCCGGGATTTGGGCCGCGCGCGCCGCCTGGACGACGCCGATGGCCGGTATATCGAGGCCGTCAAGGCCACCTTCCCGCGCGGCCTGCGCCTTGACGGGCTGCGCATCGTCATCGACTGCGCCCATGGTGCCGCCTATCGCGTCGCCCCGAAGGTTCTTTGGGAACTGGGCGCGGAGATCATCCCGCTTGGCGTGGAGCCGGACGGCTTCAACATCAACCGCGATCGGGGCTCGCTGGCGACCGAGGCCATGCGCGCCGCCGTGGTCGAGCATGGCGCCGACCTGGGCATCGCGCTGGACGGCGACGCTGACCGCCTGGTGCTGGCCGACGAAACCGGACGGTTGGTCGACGGCGACCAGGTGCTGGGCATGGTGGCCCGCAACTGGCGCGACCAGGGCCGTCTGACCGGCGGCGGCATCGTGGCGACCGTGATGTCCAATCTGGGCCTGGAGCAGTTCATAAACGGGCTTGGGCTGGCGTTCCACCGCGCGCCGGTCGGCGACCGCTATGTGGTTGAGCATATGCGCGCCGGCGGCTGCAACCTGGGCGGGGAACAGTCCGGCCACATCGTCATGTCCGACCTGGGCACCACCGGCGACGGACTGGCGGCGGCGCTGCAGGTGCTGGCCGCGCTGGTGCAGGAAAGCCGCCCGGCATCCAGCCTGCTGACTGTCTTCCAGCCTCTGCCCCAGGTTCTGCGCAACGTGCGCGTGACGGGCGGGCGCGACCCCGCCGCCCTGCTGGCGCGGGATGACGTGACGGCGGCCATCGCCGCCGGCGAGGCCCGCTTCCAGGGCGACGGGCGGGTTTTGATCCGCAAGTCCGGCACGGAACCGCTCATCCGGGTCATGGCCGAGGGCCCCGACCAGGGGCGTGTGGCGGCCGTGGTGGACGACATCGTGGCCGCCATCAAGGCCGCCGCGCGCGACGCCTGAACCTGGCGCCCCGCCGTCAGGGACCCTTTTTTCGGCTCGGGGGGTGCATCGCGCGGCCGGAGTCGTCACGTTTCGCGGTATC
>CAYFTQ010000527.1:0-1684 GCA_964346035.1 uncultured Roseospira sp.
CGGCAGCCAATTGGCGACATCGTCCAGGCGCGCCGAGGCCCAGCCGAACGCGCCGTGACGCTCCGTTCGATGGCCGATCATCGAATCCAGCGTGTTGATCATCTTATAGGCCATCAGGCCCGGCAGGCCGAGAACGACATACCAGAAGACCGGCGCGACCACGCCATCGGAAAAATTCTCGGCCAGGGATTCCACGGCGGCGCGGCCGATGCCGGCGGCGTCCAGGGTCTCGGGATCGCGTCCCACCAGATGGCGGATCACCTGCCGGCCCGCTTCCACCCCGCCGGTCTCCAGCGCCACGGCGACGTCCCGAACGTGGTCATAAAGGCTTTTCTGGGCCAGCAGAATGGCGACAAGCAGCAGTTCCAGCAGCCAACCCGCAGGAGCGCGGGTGGCGAAAAGCTGCACCACAAGCCCCAGGACCGCCGCCGCGCCGGTCAGCCCCAGCGCCGCCACGATGCCCCGGACCCGGCGGTCGGCGGGCGGGCGTTGGGCGCGGTTCAGGCGCGCGTCCGCGACCCCGATCCAATGGCCCATGACCACGACTGGATGCGGGATGATCCGGAACAGCATCCCGAACTCGCCCAGATAGGCGTCGATGACCATGGCCGCCAGCAGCAGCACAAGGGGATCGAAAATGTCGGTGCCGGTATAATCGAACAGCAAAAACATGGCCGCGCGAACCATCCCACCCCAGCGCCCGTCGGGCAAGGGGCAAGCAGGGCTATGGGGTCAAGCAGAAGGGGCGGAGGAGGGACGGCGCTGTCTCGCGGTGACGCAAAATCCGGGCTTGCCCGCCGGTGTGATCCTCGCTATCCTTCAACCGGCAGCATAAAGATGGCCACTAACTAACTGACATGTTTGTTGAATTGGTTTCCTGAGGAGGGCCGGAAATGCGGTGGATGACGGGGACGGCGCCATGACGCGATCCGCCGCCCAGGCCCCGCGCCTGCCTTTCCTGCCGCCCGACGCGGCGCGCGGCCTGGCCCGTCTGGGTCGCCGCGTGGCCGGCGTGCTGGTACTGGCCGTGACGGCGGCCCTGGCGGCTGCGCTGGTCACCTATCAGGCCACGGACGCCGGTTGGAACGTTGCGTCGCCGGCGCCACCGGGCAACATGCTGGGGGGCTTCGGGGCCCTGGTCGCGGATGTCGTGCTTCAGTCTCTGGGTCTGGCCGCCGTGCTGCCGGTGCTGGCCGGGATGGCGCTGGCATTGCGGTTGATGGGCGGTGATCCCGTTGGCACGCGCACCACGCCGCTGCTGGCCCTGGCGGCCGCCATGCCCCTGTTGGCCTGGGGCCTGGCAGCGCTGCCGACAGGGACGGCCTGGCCGGCCAGCGCGGGGGCGGGCGGGCTTGTCGGCGGCCTGGCGCACGTCTGGACCGGTCATCTCGCCCGTCCGCTGGCCGGGGCGGGGCCGTGGCCGCTGCTGGCCGGGATGGGCGCCACCGGCCTGGGGTTGTGGCTGACGGTGGTGGCCCTGGGTCTGCGCCGGCGCCACCTGGACGCCGCCTTTGCCGGGATCGCCGGCGCCGGGCGTTGGATGGTCGGGCGCGCGCGCGCCATCGGGACCGCCGCCGCCGCTGCGCGCGTGCCCTTTCGGCGCGATCCCGGGCGGGCGCCCGAGGTGGGCGGGGTGGACCCGGTGAGCATGGCGGCGGCGGCCGCACCGGCGCCGGAGGCCCCC
>CAYFTQ010000528.1:0-1672 GCA_964346035.1 uncultured Roseospira sp.
CGTCACCTTCGCCAAGGTCGATGTCGAGGCCGAGGTCGAACTGGCGCAGAGCTTCGGCGTGCGTTCCATCCCAACCGTCGCCGTGCTGCGCGACCGGGTGGTGCTGTTCAATCAGGCCGGCGCGCTGCCGGAAAGCGACCTGGACAGCGTCGTGACCCAGGGCAAGGCCGTGGACATGAACGAGGTCCATCAGGAAATCGCCCGCCAGCAGCAGGCCGAGGGTGCAGGCGGCGAAGCCTGATCCCCCTTGGTCCATGCGCGGCGGCGGTGCCGCAGCCGCCGCTTGAGCGCCCCCACGTGAGCATCCCGACATGACTGGACGTGTGCTGATCGTCGCCGGTTCCGATTCCGGCGGCGGTGCCGGCATCCAGGCCGACATCAAGACCGTGACCGCGCTGGGCGGTTTCGCAAGCACGGCGATCACCGCCCTGACGGCGCAAAACACCCGCGGCGTGTTCGGGATCCATGACGTCGCCGTGGACTTCATCGTTCAGCAAATCACCCTGGTGCTGGACGACATCGGCGCCGATGCCCTGAAGACGGGAATGATGGGCTCGGTCGATGTGATCGAGGCGGTCGCCGGCGCGCTGGCGGCACCTGCGCGCGCGGTTCCGCTGGTGGTCGATCCGGTCATGGTCGCCAAGGGCGGCCATGCGCTGCTTGACCCTTCGGCAGAGGATGCCTTGCGGGACCGGCTGGTGCCGCTGGCAGCGGTGCTGACCCCGAACGTGCCCGAAGCCGAAGTCCTGCTGGGACGCGCCATCGCTTCGATCGCCGACATGGAAGCGGCCGGGCGCGCCCTGCTCGACCTGGGGCCGGCGGCGGTCCTGATGAAGGGCGGTCACCTGGACGGCGACACCGTCACCGACCTGCTGGTCACGCCGCACGGGGTGCGGCGGTTCGAAGGGCCGCGCGTCAACACCACCGCCACCCATGGCACCGGCTGTACGCTGGCCTCGGCCATCGCCTGCTCGCTGGCGCAGGGTCTTGACCTGGTGGCGGCGGTGGCGCGGGCGCGGGCCTATGTCCGCCGCGCGATGGAAACCGCCCCGGGCCTGGGTGGCGGCCACGGCCCCATGAATCACGGCCACACCGTGGCCCCGTTCGAGGGCGGCCCTGGCGGCTGCTGAGTCGGCGGCGGGCGTGCGGGTTGCGCCGGAGCACAAGGCCGGCGATGATGCCTGAAGTGTGGGCGGCGCCGAACAGGGCCGTTCCTTTTTTTTCAGTCGGCACCCCGCCCCCTGCCCTTCCGGTCTCATGGACGCCTTTCAGCTCGTCAAGGGCATCGTCATCGGCTTTGTCATCGCCGCGCCGGTTGGGCCGGTGGGCGTGCTGTGCATCCGCCGCGCCCTGGCTGACGGCCGCGCAGCGGCCTTCGTCGCCGGCCTGGGCGCGGCGGCGGCGGATACGTTCTATGGCGCCGTTGCCGCGCTGGGCCTGTCCTTGGTGACCGATTTCTTGTCCGACCATCGGGGCCTTCTGAGCTTCGTGGGCGGCCTGTTCCTGCTGCTGCTGGGATGGCGCACCTTCCGCGCACGGACCGAGATGCTGCCGACTCCGGACACCCGTATCGGCCTGATGCGAGACTTCGTCTCCACGTTCGTGATCACGCTGACCAACCCGGCCACCATCCTGGCCTTCATGGCGGTGTTCGCCTCCATCTCGACGGTCC
>CAYFTQ010000529.1:0-1659 GCA_964346035.1 uncultured Roseospira sp.
GCCAGATGGGCCCGCCAGTACGCCAACTGGTGCGCCAGCAGCGGGCCCTGCAGCCAGTCGCGCTGCCAGGCGGCGTAGTCGGCGTACTGGATCGCCAGCGCCGGCAACGCCGCCGCGTGGCCCTGGACGGCGGCGTTGTAGACCTGCGCCAGCTCCCGGGTCAGGACGTTCAGCGACCAGCCGTCGATCACGATGTGGTGGAAGGTCAGGAGCAGGACGTGCTCCTGGGCGTCCAGCACGACCAGTTCGGTGCGCAGCAGCGGCGGCACACCCAGATCGGGGAACGGCGCGCGCGCCGCGGCGGCGGCATGCGCCAGCATCGCGGTCTCGCGTTGGGAACGCGGCAGGCTGGCCAGATCGTGGGTGACCAGCGGCACCGACAGCGTGTCCAGCACCGTCTGCACGGGCGTGCCGTCGTGGTCGCGGAACGCCGTGCGCAGCAGTTCGTGGCGCGCGACCAGTTGGTCGAGCGCGGCCTGCAGCGCCGCGGCGTCCAGCGGACCGGTCAGGCGCAGCGCGAGCGGCGTGTTGTAGAACGGATTGTCCGGCTCCAGCTGCGCCAGGAACCAGAGGCGCTGCTGGGCGAAGCTGAGCGGCAGGCGGTCGCGCTCGGCGCGCGGCTGGATCGCGGGCAGCGGTGCCACGCGCCGGCTGTCGGCGATCGCGGCGGCCTGGCGGCTGAGCACGGGATGCTCGAACACCAGGCGCAGCGCGATGTCGCTGTCGAACGCCTGCCGGATCCGCGCGACCAGCTGGGTCGCCAACAGCGAGTGGCCGCCCAGCGCGAAGAAGTCCGCGTCGCGCCCGATCGTGTCGGCTCCCAACACCTCGGCCCACAAGCCGGCGAGCAATTCCTCCGTGGGCCCACTCGGCGGCTGATCGGCGGCTGTCGCCTCGGTTTCGGCGGTGTCCGCGGGCTCGGGCAGGGCCTTGCGGTCGAGTTTGCCGTTGGGGGTGAGCGGCAGGCGGTCGAGCGGGACGATCGCGGCGGGCAGCATGTGGGCGGGCAGGGTCGCCGCGAGGGCGCCGCGCAGGGCGTGGGGGTCGAGGGACGCGCCGCCGGCGTGCTGCACCCAGGCGACCAGGCGGCGGTGGGCGTCGGCGCCGGTGACGCGCGCCACGGCGTCGGCGACGCCGGGCAGCGCCTTGAGCGCGGTTTCGACCTCGCCCAGTTCGATCCGGAAGCCGCGCAGCTTGATCTGATGATCGAGCCGGCCGAGGTAGTCGAGCTCGCCGGCCTCGGTCCAACGCACCCGGTCGCCGGTGCGGTAGAGGCGGCCGAATTCCGGGTGTTCGGGGAAGCGCTCCGCGGTCAGCTCGGGCTGGCCGAGATAGCCCAGCGCCAGGCCGTCGCCGCCCAGGTGGAGTTCGCCCGGCACGCCGATCGGGACCGGCGCGCCGTGGGGATCGAGGACGTGGGCGAAGGTGTTGGCGATCGGCCGGCCGATCGGGATGGTCTCGCAGTCGCCGGCGGTGTCGGCGTCGGTGACCAGGTGGCAGGTGGCGAAGGTGGTGGTTTCGGTGGGGCCGTAGCCGTTCAGCAGGCGGCGCGGCGGCCCCGCCTGGAGGGTCGCGCGGATCCACCGGGGGTCGAGAGCCTCGCCCCCCACCAGCAAGGTATCCAGCGCCTCGAATGCCCGGGGGTTCACCGACGCCACC
>CAYFTQ010000530.1:0-1651 GCA_964346035.1 uncultured Roseospira sp.
AAGCTGGACGGTGGCCTGGATCACCTGCTTGTCGACGAGGCCCAGGACACCAGCCCGGACCAGTGGGCGGTCGCGCGCGCGCTGACCGAGGAATTCCATGCCGGTTTGGGCCGGCCCGGACCGCGCGGCGACGGCATGCCGCCGGCCCGCACCGTGTTCGCCGTCGGCGACCGCAAGCAGTCCATCTACAGCTTCCAGGGCGCCGATCCGGACGGCTTCGAGGCCATGCGCGCCCACATGGCGGCGCGCGTTCGGGCCACCGGCGTCCGGTTCGAGGACGTCGGGCTGCATGTCTCGTTCCGCTCCACGGCGGCCGTCCTGGAAGCCGTCAACGCCGTCTTCCGCCAGCCGGTGGCGCGCGACGGCGTGGCACTGGGGGACGAGGACATCACCCACCTTCCGGCGCGCGCGGGTCAGGCCGGACTGGTCGAGGTGTGGCCCCCGCTCGACCCGCCCGAGATCGAGGACCCGCCGCCATGGAAGCCCCCGGTCGAGCGCCTGCGGGTGGAAAGCGCGCCCAGTCGCCTGGCCCGCCTGCTGGCCGCCCGCATCGCCGGCATGATCAAGCGCGAAGAGCGCCTGGAGGCCCGCGACCGACCCGTTCGCGCCGGCGACGTGCTGGTGCTGGTGCGGCGCCGGACGGCCTTCGTCACCGACCTCTCACGGGCGCTGAAGGGGCACGCGCTGGCCGTGGCCGGCGCCGACCGCATGGTATTGACCGATCAGTTGGCGGTCATGGACCTGATGGCGCTGGGCCGGGCCCTGCTGCTGCCCGAGGACGATCTGACCCTGGCCACCGTGCTGAAGGGGCCGTTGGTGGGGCTGAGCGAGACGCAACTCTTCGAACTGGCACACGGACGCGCCCCCGGCGAGCGCCTGTGGCATCGCCTGTCTGCGCGGGCGGGCGCGAATGATGCCTTCGGGGCTGCGTGGGCGATGCTGTCGGACCTGATGGCACGGGCCGATCGGGCACCGCCCCACGAGTTGTTCGCCCATGTGCTGGAAACGCTGGACGGCCGCCGCCGTTTGCTGGCCCGGCTTGGGCCGGAGGCCGACGATCCGCTGGACGAGTTCCTGGCCCAGGCCCTGGCGCACGATCGCGGCCGGCCGCCCTCGCTGGGCGGCTTTCTGCGCGCACTGGCGTCCACGGACACAGAGATCAAGCGCGACCTGGAACACGGCGGCCACGCGGTGCGCATCATGACCGTACACGGCTCCAAGGGTCTGCAATCACCGGTCGTCATTCTGCCGGACACGCTCGGCGTGCCGCCGGCCGGGGACACGCGGGTCTATTTCGACGGCCCCGGTGACGACGCTCTTTTGCTGTGGCCACCGCGCGCCGCCGACCGCGAACCGGTAACCCAGGCCCTGCACGACGCCCGCCGTGCTGCCGAGACACGCGAGTATCGCCGCCTGCTTTATGTCGCCATGACCCGGGCCGAGGATCGCCTGATCGTGTGCGGCTGGAACACCCGCCGGACGGCGGCGCCGGACTGCTGGTACCACCTGATCCGGGACGGTCTGACCGACTTGGCGGTCGCGGAGCGCGACGACGAGCTGGCCCGCCTTGGCCTGGTCGAGGGTGACGGCATGGTGTTGCGCCACCGCTCCGCGCAGACGCGCCCGCCGGTGCCGGACGCGCCGGAGGCTA
>CAYFTQ010000531.1:0-1651 GCA_964346035.1 uncultured Roseospira sp.
ATGGCTGTCGTACTCCGCGCGTTCAGAGCCTGCCGATGACACTCCATCCGCCTGACACCCTGCCCGAGGCCGGCATTCTGGTCGCCTGGTCGCTGGAGCACGAACACGGCCGCCAGCCGCTCGGCTTCCGCTTCGATGGCGTCAATGCGGGCGGCAATGGGGGCGGCAATGGCGGCGGCCGGGGACCCCGCGACATCCGCACCCTCGACCCCATCCTGTTCACGGGCGAGGGCCACCTGATGACCATCGCCCCTACCGGCGCGGGCAAGGGCGTCGGCGCCATCATTCCGGCCTTGCTGCGTCATCCGGGCTCGGTCATCGTCATCGACCCGAAGGGTGAAAACGCCGCCGTGACCGCCCGGCGCCGGCGCGACATGGGCCAGCAGGTGGCGGTCCTGGACCCCTTCGGCATCGCCGAAGACCCCTGGCCGGCGACCTTCAATCCGCTCGACCTGATCGACATGAGCAGCCCGGATGGCCCGGAGGACTGCGTCGCCCTGGCCGCCCAGATGGTGCCGATCCTGAACCAGCGAGACCCCTTCTGGGACCACATGGCGCGCAACACGGTGGCCGCCCTGATCGCCCATGTCGCCAGTGCGGCGCCCCGGCCGATGCGCAACCTGGCCGAGGTCCACTACTTGGTCAGCCAGGGCTTCAAGGACCTGGACCTGACCGGGCACGAGATGTCCACGTCCCGCACTCCCTATGTGCGCGCCGGCGCCAGCCTGCTCAGCGCCACCGAGCCCAAGGTCCGCGCCAGCATCATCGCCACCGCCCGCGCCAACGTGAACGTCTTCGGCGGTCCGCGCGTGCAGGCGAACACCAAACAGACGGAGCGCCTTGACCCCATGGCCCTGGTCGAGGACCGGCCGGTGACCATCTATCTAGTGTTGCCGCCGGAGAAGCTGGACTCCCATGCCGCCCTGCTGCGGCTGTGGGTGGGGACGTTGATCCGGCTGGTGCTGCGCCGGCGGCGCCGGGCGGAGACCTCGACGCTGTTCCTGATCGACGAGGCGGCCCAACTCGGCCCGCTGGATGAGTTCCGCCAGGCGGTCACGCTGCTGCGCGGCTATGGCCTGCAGACCTGGAGCTTCTGGCAGGACCTGTCCCAGCTTCAGCACCTGTACGCCCACGACTGGCGCACCATGCTGAACAACTGCCGGGGTATCCAGGCGTTCGGCTTCAACACGCTGGCCGCCGCCCGGTCGGTGTGCGAGGTGACCGGCTTTCCCGATGCGGTGACGGCGCTGGAGCTGGACCGCGACGAGATGCTGTTGCAACTGGCCGGCGATACGCCGGTGATCGCGCAGCGGCCGAACTACCTGACCGATGCGCCCTTTGCCGGGCTGGCCGACGCCAACCCCTATCACGGCGCCGCCGACGCCGACGAATTGACGGCGCGCCAGCCGCAGCGCCTGGCGGTGCGCATCACCCCGCAGGCGACCGACCCCGACCCGGTGGCGGCGCGCGCGCTGCTGGACGTGGCCCGCGCGCTGATCGACCGCAGCGGCAAACCGCCGACCGACCCGGAACGCCACGCCGTCGACCTGCTGGCGCGCCGCTTCACCGGCAGCGCGCTCGACCTGGACCCGGAAGGAGACGAGGGGCCGGACGGTGGATCGGGCGCGCCCGACCCCGGCAAGCCCAAGGG
>CAYFTQ010000532.1:0-1635 GCA_964346035.1 uncultured Roseospira sp.
GACCTCGCCGGCCTTCGGGATGCCCGCCTCCAGCTCGGCGAGGGCTTCGTCCTTGCCCTTCGCGGCCAGGGTGTCGAAGAGCTCGACGGCGCGATCGAAGTGGTCCTCGATCAGCGTCTTGCCGCGCCCCCACGGGCCACCCCCGCCGCCGCCCCAGGGGCCGCCACCGCCGCCTTGCGGATTCCAAGCCATTGACGATGATCCTTCCACTGCCAAGGTTTGAGGGGCGCCGGCCGTCGCGCCGACACGGTCTTCAGCGCCCCTCGTATAGGACACCTTGGCGCGCGCGGCAACGGTACCGAACGGTCAGACGCCACTGTTGCGACGCGAGCCGGGCTGCTCGGCATATCGGGTCTTTTCCAGGAGGTTTCAAGCATGACAACCGCAACCCGCGAGGACGTCATCGCCACCCTGCGCGGCATTCCGGAGCCAAAGACGGGCCGAGACCCCGTCAGTCTGGACTGGGTCGAGGGCATCGCGGTCAACGACGGCCAGGTCACGGTCGCCCTGCGGGTCCCGCCGGACCTGGGTCCGGACCTGGAACCCCTGCGCGCCGAGATCGAGGGCCGTTTGCGCGCCCTGGCCGGGGTCTCGGACGCGACCGTGGTTCTGACGGCCGAACGGGGCCCGCCCGCCGGCGGACGGGGCGGTGGCGCCGGGCGGGCGTCGGGCGGCACCGGGCCGAACAGCGCCGGGCCGCGCCAGAGCATCGCGCCGCCGGGCGTGCGCCATGTGGTCGCCGTTGCCTCGGGCAAGGGCGGGGTCGGCAAGTCCACCACCACCGTCAATCTGGCGCTGGCGCTGTCGGCGCGCGGCCTCAAGGTCGGAGTTTTCGACGCCGACATCTATGGCCCCTCGATGCCGCGCATGCTGGGGCTGGCGGGGCGCCGGCCGACCCTTGAAAACGACCGCATTCAGCCGCTGAAAACGTTGGGGCTGTCGGTCATGTCCATCGGTTTCATGATGAACGAGGAAGACCCGGTGGTCTGGCGCGGCCCCATGGTCATGGGCGCGCTGGAACAGATGCTGCGCGATGTGGACTGGGGCGACCTTGACGTCATGGTAGTGGACATGCCGCCGGGCACCGGCGACACCCAGTTGACAATGAGCCAGCGGGTGGCGCTGTCCGGCGCGGTGATCGTCTCCACTCCGCAGGACATTGCCCTGCTGGACGCCCGCAAGGGCCTGACGATGTTCCGCAAGGTGGGGGTGCCCGTGCTCGGCATGGTCGAAAACATGAGCTACTATATCTGCCCCAACTGCGGCCACCGCGAGGAGGTGTTCGCCCACGGCGGGGCGCGACAGACGGCCGAGCAAATGGGCTGCCCGTTCCTGGGCGACATCCCGCTCGACATCCGGATCCGCGAATTGTCGGACGCCGGCACACCCATCGTCGCCACCGACCCCGAAGGGGCGCACGCACGCGCCTATCTGGCCATCGCCGACAGCATGTGGGAGCAGCTTGAGGGCGCGGCGAATGCGCCGAGCGGCCCATCGATCCGCTTCACGTGACGGCCCCCGGTGGCGGTGACGGTGGCGTGGCGGTGGCGGTGGCAATGTCCGGCATAAGCCGCCGCCGCGCGCTCACCCTGGGCGGCGCGCTGGCGCTGGCCGGTTGCGCGCCCCGGCTGGCGC
>CAYFTQ010000533.1:0-1632 GCA_964346035.1 uncultured Roseospira sp.
GACTCCAACGGTCATCGTCAGATGCCGGTGGCATCAGACGCCCAGATAGGCGGCCTTGACCTGTTCGTTGTCCAGCAGATTGGCGCCGCTGTCGGTCAGCACCACGCCGCCGGTTTCCAGCACATAGCCCCGGTCGGCCACCCCCAGCGCCGCGTGGGCGTTCTGTTCCACCAGAAAGATGGTCGTGCCCTGTTCCTTGAGGATATTGACGGTGCTGAAGATCTCGCCCACCAGCAGGGGCGCCAGGCCCATCGAGGGTTCGTCCAGCAGCAACAGGCGCGGATGGCCCATCAGGGCGCGGCAGATGGCCAGCATCTGTTGTTGACCACCGGACAGCGTGCCGGCGGGCTGGCGGCGCTTTTCCTTCAGCACCGGAAAGCGGCCGTACATGCGCTCCAGATCCTGGCCGACGCTCTTGCCGCGACGGCGGAAGGCGCCCAGACGCAGGTTGTCCTCGACCGACAGGGGGCCGAACACCTGGCGGCCCTCCGGCACCTGGCAGATGCCCATGGCGACGCGGGCCTGAGAACTCGCGCGCGTGATGTCGCGCCCGTCGAAGCGGATGGCACCGGCGCTGACCGGCTGAACGCCGGAAACACAGCGCAGCAGCGTGGTCTTGCCGGCGCCGTTGGCCCCGACCAGGGCGACCAGCTCGCCCTCGTCGATATGCAGGCCGACGCCCTCCAGCGCCTGGATGCGGCCGTAGTGGCTGGACAGACCCTCGATCTCCAGCATGGGCACGGGTGCGCTCTCCCTTTCTACTCCACCGTTCCCAGATAGGCGGCGACGACGGCCGGGTTGTTGCGGACGTCCTCGGGCGTGCCCTCGGCCAGCTTGCGGCCATAGTCCAGCACCAGGATGTGGTCCGAAATGCCCATGACCAGCTTCATGTCGTGTTCAACCAGCACCACGGTCACGCCGGATTTGGCGACCTTGACGATGACTTCGTCGATCTCGCGGGTCTCGCGGGCGTTCAGGCCGGCGGCCGGCTCGTCCAGCAGCAGCAGCTTGGGTTCGGCGGCCAGGGCGCGGGCGATCTCCAGGCGCTTGAGTGCGCCATAGGGCAGCGCGCTGGCCTCGCTGTCGATGTGCCCGCCCAGGCCGACCATGTCCATCAGCTCGGTACAGGCGCGGCGCGCGGCGCGGTCACCACGGGTCACGGACGGCAGCCGCAGCAGGCACGACAAAAGGTTCCGGTTCAGGTGCAGGTGGCGACCGATCATGACGTTATCGAGCGCGCTCATGTTCATCATGATGCGCAGGTTCTGAAACGTCCGCGACATGCCCATGCGGGCCAGTTCGTGCGGGCGCCGGCCGGTGACGGAGCGGCCGTCGAAGGTAACCGAGCCGGCGGAGGGCGTGTAGACCCCGGTAATCAGATTGAACAGGGTGGTCTTGCCGGCGCCGTTGGGGCCGATGATGGAATGGATGGCGCCCGGCTGGACCGCGAAGTCCAGGTCCTGGACGGCATGCACGCCGCCGAAACGGATGCTCAGGCTTTCAACCGACAGCAGGCTCATGACGCGCTCCCGCTCCCCCTCCCGCTCCCGCTCCGCCGTCGCCCGCGCGCCAGCCCGACCAGCGTGGGCACCAGGCCCTTCGGCATGAAGATCATGACCACCATCATGATGG
>CAYFTQ010000534.1:0-1620 GCA_964346035.1 uncultured Roseospira sp.
TGCCATTGGACACGGACCGGACCGCCGACCGCTCGACGGTGCGTCCGCCGGACCAGACGCGCAAGTTAAATCGTGCATGCACCGGAACGGTTGGATCTCAGCGGGGAGCATCGGCGCCCGCCGGCGTCGCCTCGTCTGGCGCCAGAGCCTTGATTCGCAGAGCATGCACACGTTCGCGCAACTCGGCCGCCAGCAGGTCGTTGACCAGGCGATGGCGGTCCACCCGGGTTCGGCCGGCGAAGGCATCGGCGACGATCTCGACCCGGAAATGGGTTTCGCCGTGGCCGTCCACCGGCGCGTGGCCATGGGCGGGCGCCCCCGCGCGCGCCAGCGCGGCCACGCGCGGACCATGGCCGGCGTGACGGTCCGACTCGTCGATGACCTTGAGTCTGCGGGGCGCCAGGCCCGCCGTCAGGCGGGCCTCGATGCGAGCGCGGTAGCTGGGGGCGAGATCGGTCATGGGGTCTGATGCCTCAGCAGGTCGGGCGGGCTGTCGCAGGGCGTGGCTTCGATATGGCGCCGCCGCGCCGGCCGATCAAGCGTCTGGTCCGTCTTGTCAGCGCGGCGGTCGGGTCCCATAGTAGGGGGCATGGTCGCCCAGGGACGGAATACAGGCGCGCACGGCGCCGCCAGCGCACGCCGGCGCCGCACGGCGGGCGCCCTGGATCCGGCCGAGCTGGCGGCCCTGCTGGACGGGGCCGCAGATCGCACCGTGCCCGGCCAGTGCGAGTATCCGGGATGCACCGAGGCGGGCGAGTACCGCGCCCCGCGCGACCGCACCCTGGGCAGCTATTTCCAGTTCTGCCTGGAGCATGTGCGGGCCTACAACAAGGCCTGGAACTACTGCGCCGGCATGACGTCGGAAGAGATCGAGGCCCACGTGCGGACCTCGACCATCTGGGACCGTCCAACCTGGCGCGTCGGCGTTCAGGGCCACGGCCCGCCGGGCGGTGGGCCGCGCCGGCTGGACCCGGAGCAGATCGTCGATCCGCTGGGCCTGTTTGCCGGCCAGCGTCGGGCACGTGAGCAGGCCGAGCGCGAGGCGGCCTCCCCTTTTCCTCGCGACAGCCGCGAAGCGCGCGCCATGGGGGAGCTGGGCCTGACCTGGCCGGTGGACCGGGCGACGCTGAAGGCGCGCTATCGCCTGCTGGTCAAGCGCTTCCATCCGGACGCCAACGGCGGCGACAAGCACGCCGAGGAACGCTTCAAGCGCGTCAGCGAAGCCTATCGCGTTCTGCTTGCGGTGGTAGTGGCGTAATCCGGCTTTCCCCGAGCAGGCCGCTCCGCTACCCTCCGCTCCGACTTTCCATCAAGACCGTAGAGGACGCCTTATGGATACCCCGGCCGAGCCGACCCTTGAGCGGCCCGATACCACCGTTTCGGTGCGCGAGGCTTTCGGCATCGACTCCGACATGACCGTGCCGGCCTTCTCGCGCACCAGCGAGCACGTGCCCGACCGCGATCCGAACTATCGCTTTGATCGCGACACGACCCTCACTGTCATCGCCGGCTTTGCCCACAACCGGCGCGTGATGATTCAGGGCTATCACGGCACCGGCAAGTCAACCCACATCGAACAGGTGGCGGCGCGGCTGAACTGGCCGTGCGTCCGCGTCAACC
>CAYFTQ010000535.1:0-1607 GCA_964346035.1 uncultured Roseospira sp.
GAGCTGCTTCTTGAGCGCCTGGAAGATCTCGGCGCCCATGCGCACGGCCTCGGCGCCAGAGGCGGCCGAGACCGGCATGATCATGAATTCCTGGATGTCGATGGGATTGTCGGCATGCTGGCCACCGTTGACGATGTTCATCATCGGCACCGGCAGGATGCTGGCGGAGACGCCGCCAATATAGCGGTACAGCGGCAGCCCGGCTTCCTCGGCGGCGGCCTTTGCCACAGCCAGCGAGACACCCAGAATGGCGTTGGCGCCCAGCCGTTCCTTGTTGGGGGTACCGTCCAGGTCGATCATGGTCTGGTCGATGACGGACTGTTCGTCGGCCTCCATGCCGGCCAGGGCGCTGAACAGCTCGCTGTTGACGGACTCGACCGCGCGCAGCACACCCTTGCCGCCGAAGCGGTCCTTGTCGCCGTCACGCAGTTCGACCGCCTCGTGAACGCCGGTCGAGGCGCCCGAGGGAACGGCTGCCCGGCCGGAGGCGCCGCTGTCCAGCACGACGTCCACCTCGACGGTCGGATTGCCACGCGAATCGAGGATTTCCCGCCCGGTGATGTCGATGATCTCGGACATGTTTCTGATCTCCCGTCGTCAGGGCCCGCGTTTTTCGGCGGGTCGGTGGTGAGAGGGGGCGGCGCGTCCGGCGCCGTCAAAGCGTCAGCGGATGGACCTTGGCCACCTGGTCCAGGGCCTGGAGCGCGCGCAAAATCCCGGGCAGGTCCCTCAGCGCGATCATGTTGGGGCCGTCGGACGGCGCCGCATCCGGGTCGGGGTGGCTTTCAATGAACACGGCGGCCACGCCCACGGCCACCGCCGCGCGCGCCAGCACGGGGGCGAACTCGCGCTGACCGCCGGACGCGCCGCCCAGCCCGCCCGGCTGCTGCACCGAATGGGTGGCGTCGAACACCACCGGACATCCTGTATCCCGCGCCATAATGGGCAGGGCGCGCATATCTGTCACGAGCGTATTGTAGCCGAACGACGACCCCCGTTCCGTGACAAGAACGCGACCGTTTCCGGCCCCGTCCAGCTTGCCAACCACGTTTTTCATGTCCCAGGGCGCCAGGAACTGCCCTTTCTTGACATTGACGACCGCGCCGGTCCCGGCGGCCGCCACCAGCAGGTCTGTTTGCCGGCACAGAAAGGCCGGGATTTGCAGCACGTCCACCACATCGGCCACGGGCGAACACTGCTCGCGCTCGTGGATATCGGTCAGCACCGGACAACCCAGCCGCTCGCGAATCTCGGCGAACACCGGCAGGGCGGCCGTCAGGCCCATGCCGCGCCGGCCCGACAGCGAGGTCCGGTTGGCCTTGTCGAACGAGGTCTTGAAGATGAACGGCATATTCAGCGCGCCCGCCATCTCGGCCAGGGCCGTCGCAACCTCAACAGCGTGGTCACGGCTTTCCATCTGGCACGGACCGGCGATCAGCGCCAGCGGCAGGTCGTTGCCGAGGACCAGGGGCCCAATGGTGATGGCGCGCGGCTTGGCCGGTTCAGACGCGGTCACAGGCGGTCTCCTGGGCGCGGGCTTGTGGGGCGCGGGCTGTGGGGCGGCGAGGCCGGGCTGTCCCGGCGGCTACACCAGACGGGATTTTTCC
>CAYFTQ010000536.1:0-1604 GCA_964346035.1 uncultured Roseospira sp.
AGGTGAGCCGTCATGGCCGACTGCGACACATCCGACACTCCGCCGCCGCGAGTCGGCGTCATCATGGGCAGCCAGTCCGACTGGGAGACCATGCGCCATGCCGCCGAGACTCTGGCCGCGTTGGGCGTGGACGCGGAGACCCGCATCGTCTCCGCCCATCGCACGCCGCGCCGTCTGGTGGACTATGCCGAGGGCGCGCGCGAGCGGGGCCTGATGGCCATTATCGCCGGCGCCGGCGGTGCCGCTCACCTGCCCGGGATGTGCGCCGCCATGACCCCGCTGCCTGTTTTCGGTGTTCCCGTGCAAAGCCGCACCCTGAACGGGCTGGACAGCCTGCTGTCGATCGTCCAGATGCCCGCCGGGGTGCCGGTCGGCACGCTGGCCATCGGCCGCGCCGGCGCCATCAACGCCGCACTGCTGGCGGCCGCCGTGGTGGCCTTGCACGACCCCGCCGTGGCGCGCGCGCTGGACGACTGGCGCGGGCGTCAGACGGCGGCGGTGGCCCCGTATCCGAGCGACGACGCGGCCCGCCCATGACGGACGTGATCCAGCCCGGCGCCACGCTCGGTATCCTGGGCGGTGGCCAGCTTGGCCGCATGACCGCTCTGGCGGCGGCACGGCTGGGTTATGACACCATCGTGCTGACGCCCGAGGCCGACAGCCCTGCGGGCCGGGTGGCCGCGCGGGCCATTGTGGCGCCCTATGACGACCCCGATGCCCTCGCGGCCCTGGCGGACGCGGCCGATGTGGTCACCCTTGAGTTCGAGAACGTGCCGGTCGCCGCCGTGCGCCAGCTCGCCGAACGCTGTCCGGTACGGCCCGGACCGAGGGCGCTGGAAACCGCGCAGGACCGGCGCCTGGAAAAGGCCTTCTTTGATCGCGTCGGGCTGGCCACGGCGCCGTGGCGAAGCGTGGGCTCGGCTTCCGACCTGTGCGCCGCCCTGGACGATCTGGGCGCGCCGGCCATCATCAAGACCGCGCGGCTGGGCTATGACGGCAAGGGTCAGGCTCTGCTGGCGTCGGCGGACAAGGCCGCAGCCGGGGCGGCCTGGGCGGCTCTGGCGCCGGACGGCGCCATCGTCGAGCGGCTGGTGCCGTTCGAGCGCGAGGTCTCCGTCCTTATCGCCCGCGCTCCGGATGGTGCCACGGCCAGCTATCCCGTGATGGCCAACCAGCACCAGGACCACATCCTTCACACCACGACCGCGCCTGCCCCCATCCCCGAGGCCCTGGCCGAGGCGGCCCGGGACATGGCCGCGCGCGCCGTGGCGGCGCTGGACCTGGTGGGCGTGCTGGCGCTGGAACTGTTCGTCGCACCCGGCCCGGACGGCGCCCCGATGCTGCTGGCGAACGAGATGGCGCCGCGGCCCCACAACTCCGGGCACTGGACCCAGGACGGCGCCGTGACCGACCAGTTCGAGCAACTGGTGCGCGCGGTCTGCGGCCTGCCGCTGGGCGACACGACCCTGACCGGCCGGCGCGTGGTGATGACCAACCTGCTGGGCCTGGACGGCGCCGCCGCCGCCCGCCACCTGAAGGACCCGCGCGCGCGCCTGCACTGGTATGGCAAGCGGGAGGCCCGCCCCGGCCGCAAGATGGGCCAT
>CAYFTQ010000537.1:0-1596 GCA_964346035.1 uncultured Roseospira sp.
TCGTGGTCGATGCCCCGCTCGGCCGGGGGCCGCAGCTGGCGGCCGGCGCGGCGGTCGCCTCGGGCGGCTGGCTGTTGTTCCTGCACGCCGACACGCGCCTGGCGCCGGGGTGGGAGCGGGCGCTCGCCGCGCACCTGGCGCGGCCGGAGGCGCGGGACGAAGCCGCCGCCTTCCGGCTCGCGTTCGACGAGGTCTCGGACGGCGCCGAACGGGTCGCGCGGCTCGCCAACTGGCGCGCGCGCAAGCTGGGCCTGCCCTACGGCGACCAGGGGCTGCTGCTTGCCCGCGGCCTGTACGACGCGCTCGGCGGCTACCGCGATCTCACGTTGATGGAGGACGTCGACCTGGTGCGCCGGCTGGGCCGGGGCCGGCTGCGCCTGCTGCCGGCCGAGGCGGTCACCAGCGCCGCGCGCTACCGCGCCGGCGGCTGGTGGGCGCGGCCGATCCGCAACCTGGGTGTGCTGGCGCTCTACCTGCTGGGCGTACCGCCGCGCCTGCTCCGCCGGCTGTACGGCTGAACGGCGCCGGGCGGTCATGCGACAGCGTCGTCACCTGGTGATCTTCTGCCGCCGGCCGGCGGTCGGGGCGGGCAAGCGCCGTCTGGCGCGCGGGGTCGGCGATCTGACCGCCTGGCGCTTCCAGCGCCTGACCCTGGCCCGGCTGTTGCGCCGGCTGGCGGGCGATCGGCGCTGGACGACCTGGCTCGCGGTGACGCCCGACGCGGGCGCCCGGGACGTCGGCTGGCTTGCGGCGGCCGGGCGCGGCCGGGCCTGGGTGATCCCGCAGGGCGGCGGCGACCTGGGCCAGCGCATGGCCCGGCCGATGCGCCAACTGCCGGTGGGGCTGCCTCCGGGGGCGGTGGTGATCGTCGGCAGCGACGTGCCGGGGATCGATAACGCGCGCGTCGCCGCCGCGTTCGACACCTTGGGCCGCACGGATGCTGTGCTTGGTCCCGCGCACGACGGCGGCTACTGGCTGGTCGGCCTGGCGCCCCGGGCGCGCGGCCGGCCGCCGTTCGCGTCCGTGCGCTGGAGCGGCCCGCACGCGCTGGCCGATACCGCGGCCAACCTGGCCCAGGCGGGGCTGTCCTGGCGCACCCTGGCGCCGCTCGCCGACGTCGACGCGCCGGGCGACCTCGCACCCTGGCATTTCCGCTGAGGATCGTGGCGTTGGGCTGGCCGGTCGATACCGGCCCGGCTGACGTGCGCCTGACGCGTGGCTCAGGTGAACAGCCGTTCGATCGACGGACTGGTCAGGGCCGCGGCCACCACCGCGACCACCAGCACGATCCAGAACCAGACGATCCAGGTACGTGACATGGTTGTTTGCCCTCGCGCGCTGTCGTTATCGCGACCAGTCTATCGGGTTACCCCGCCGGCCGATCAATGCCTGCGGTTGTTCCGTGCAAGGGCGCGGGGAGGACTCCGATACCCGTCAGGCGTGCTTCGACACGCTGTCCTCCGGACAGCTGCCGTGCCATGAAGCTGATATTAAGCGCATGAAAAAACATTAACTCGATCCTGAGCCGGCCGCGCTCGCGGCCGTGTCGAAGGACGAGCGACGGGTGTCTTTAATCGGTCGACCAAACCCTTTCGC
>CAYFTQ010000538.1:0-1582 GCA_964346035.1 uncultured Roseospira sp.
GGGCGGGCTGGCGGGCCGGGCGCCCGTGGGGCGCGGGAGCGCCCCCCCGGCCGCCCCCCCGGGCGGCGCACCCCCTGGCGGCGCCCCCCGCACTGTGGTCAGGGCCAACCGCCATAGTCAATGAAACTTGACACATGAAAGCGTCAATGTCACCAGACAGGGTCGGCCTCCCGCATGAAAAGTGAGTCATGTTTTGGACATACCGGCGCGCCCGCGCTCAGGCGCGCGCGCCTGATCCGGCCGTGGCGGAGCCGTCCAGCAGCGCCAGCACGGTGTCCGCGATGCCGCCGGCGTCAAAACCGGCGTCCACGGCCTGTTGTTCGGGTTTGCCCTGCTCCACGAAGCAGTCCGGCATGCACAGGGTCCGGACCTTGAGGCCGGCATCCAGCAGCCCGTCCTCGGCCAGCGCCTGCAGGACGTGGGCGCCGAAGCCGCCGCGCGACCCTTCCTCGACCACCACCAGGGCCTCGTGATCGCGCGCCAGCCGGCGCACAAGATCGCGGTCCAGCGGCTTGGCGAAGCGGGCGTCGGCCACGGTCGGCGACAGACCACGCTGGGCCAGATCCTCGGCGGCCCGCAGACACGGGAACAAACGGGTTCCCAGCGACAGCAGGGCGACCGATCGGCCCTCGCGCATGATGCGGCCCTGGCCGATCGGCAACGGTGTGCCGCGCTCTGGCAGGTCCACGCCCTCGCCCTCGCCGCGCGGATAGCGCAGCACCGACGGGCCGGCGTCGTGGGCGGCCATGGTGGCGATCATGTGCATCATCTCGCCCTCATCCGAGGGGGCCATGATCACCATGCCCGGCAGGCACATCATGTACGCCAGATCGAACGCGCCATGGTGGGTGCCGCCATCGGCGCCGACATAGCCGGCGCGATCCAGGCACAGCCGCACCGGCAGGCCCTGCAACGCGACGTCGTGGACAATCTGGTCGTAAGCCCGCTGCATGAAGGTGGAATAGATGGCGACGAACGGCTTGTAGCCCTCGCAGGCCAGCCCGGCGGCGAAGGTCACGGCATGCTGTTCGGCGATGCCGACATCGAAGCAGCGTGCCGGGAACAGTTCGCCGAACTTGTCCAGCCCGGTCCCGGCCGGCATGGCGGCCGTGATGCCCACAATGCGCGCGTCGGCCTCGGCCTCGGCGATCAGGCCCTTGGCGAACACCCCGGTATAGCTGGGCGCCTGCGGCGCCGGTTTATCCTGGGCGCCGGTCACGACATTGAATCGACCCACGCCGTGATACTTGTCCGGGGCCGTCTCCGCCGGCTCGTAGCCGTGGCCCTTCTTGGTTACGACGTGGATCAGGACCGGGCCGTCCTGGCTGGTGTCGCGGACGTTGCGCAGCACCGGGACCAGATGCTCAAGGCGGTGGCCGTTGATCGGGCCGACATAGTAGAAGCCCAGTTCCTCGAACAGCGTGCCGCCGGTCACCAACCCGCGCGTGAACTCGTCAAGCTGGGCGGCCGCGCGCTCCATCGGGCGGGGCAGATGGCCGACCAGGTCCTTGGCCATGTTGCGCACCGACAGCCAGGGTTTGGACGACAGCAGGCGCGACAGATAGCCGCTCATGGCGCCGAC
>CAYFTQ010000539.1:0-1577 GCA_964346035.1 uncultured Roseospira sp.
GAAGCCAGGTCGCGCAACAGGTCGAGGGGCGAGAGCACATGCTCGATCACCTCGAAACAGACCGCCAGGTCTGCGCGTCCGGCCAGATGCGTCACCGCCGGGAGGGTCGAGGCGAAGCCCTGGACCGTCTCGAAGCCCGCAGCGCGGCAACGCTCGGCCAGCGCAGCGCTCGGTTCCACGGCGATCAGTTCGGGTGCCAGCGCCTGGGAGCGCGCTTCCTCCAGGAAGATACCGGTGCCGGCACCGACGTCCACGACCCGTTGCAGGTCGATGTTCATGCGGCGGGCAAGGGCGGCGATAGCCGCGACACGGGGTCGGAAGATGTGCTCGCGCCGGGCCTCCGCCACAGCCGGGAAAAAGCGTTCGGCCCAGAATCGCTGCGAGGGGCTGTCGCGATAGAACCGGTCGAGCGGATCCGACGCCGGCGCAGGGTTGGCATACAGGGTCCAGCAGGCGCCGCACCGGACATAGGTGAAGCCCGCCTTGTCGAAGGCGCGGGCGGGTTGGTCGGCAGCGCAGGCGGGACAGGCGCGGTTGGCGAAATCGCCGGGGTCGGGGAAATAGGACTTGGCGTCTTCCGCGCTCAGACGAAGGTACTCATTGAGTAGATCGGCCGGCCTGATGTCTTGCTCGCGCATGAGCCCTCTCTTCGTGTCGCGCGGTTAGGGCGCAACCTGGCGCCCCCTGACAGCCGCCCTAAAGACAGGCCTCGAACAGCGCGCGGGTGTTCTCCGCCGTCAGCGGTACCGGATTGCCCCCCGCCGACGGATCGCGCAAGGCGGATTGGACCATGGCATCCAGCGGTGGGTCCGTCACCCCCAGCGCGGTCAGGGTGGCCGGAATGCCCAGCGCCGCGTTCAGGTCCCCAACGAAGTCGTGAAAACCGTCGAAGCCACCCGAGATGCCCAGATAGGCGGCGGCCCGGACGATCTTGTCTTCTATGGCCGGGCGGTTGAACCGCAGGACAGGTTGAATGACCACCGCGTTGGTGGTGCCGTGGTGGGTGCCGAAGCGCGCGCCAACGGGGTGCGAGATGGCATGCACCGCGCCCAGTCCCTTCTGGAACGCCACCGCGCCCATGGCGGCGGCGGACATCATGTGGCCGCGCGCCGTCAGGTTGGTGCCGTCGCGATAGGCGCTCGGAAGGTTGTCCTTGACCAGCCGCATGCCTTCCAGCGCGATGCCCTGCGACATCGGGTGGTAGTGGGGCGAGCAATAGGCCTCCAGGCAGTGGGCGAAGGCATCCATGCCGGTGCCGGCGGTGACGGCCGGCGGCATGCCCACGGTCAGTTCGGGATCACAGATGACCACGGCGGCCAGCATTTTCGGATGGAAGATGATCTTCTTTTCGTGGGTTTCCGTGTTGGTCAGCACGCCGGCGCGGCCGGCCTCGGAGCCGGTGCCCGCCGTCGTCGGCACGGCCACGATGGGCGCGATGGCCTCGGCGTCGGCCCGGGTCCACCAGTCGCCGATGTCTTCAAAGTCCCACACGGGACGGCTCTGGCCGGCCATGAAGGCGACGATCTTGCCCAGATCCAGGCCGGAGCCGCCGCCCAGCGCCACCACGCCGTCATGGC
>CAYFTQ010000540.1:0-1577 GCA_964346035.1 uncultured Roseospira sp.
AGGGCACGGCCGACGGGCGCGGCAAGTTCGAGGACTGGATGGTGGCCGCCGGCCACCGCTTTACCTTTGATCTGTGCCTGCGCGGCGATGAGTCCGGCCGGGCGGACTGGCGCCGTCTTCTCGGGCTGCTGCATGACCCGAATGTCCGCCTGGGCGGCGGCACCCGGCACGGCAACGGCGCGTTCATCGTTGACCGGATGCTCGGGGAAACGCTGGACCTGCGAACAAAGGCCGGCTTTGCGACTTACGGTGATATTCCGGCCCGGCTTGACGCAGACTGTCCCTTGCCGCCATTGGCGGTCGATCCGGTTACGGCGCGGCCCTGCCTGCGCGTCACCCTGCGCGGGTTGCGCGCCGAAAGCCCGTGGCTGTCGGGCGGGGGCGTGCCGGAGGGCGCGGAATCCATCGCCCCGGTGCGCGAGAGACGGATTGTGTGGGAGGGTGACCGCGGCACGGTCGAGGAGACGCCGGTCCACTACCTCCCGGCCACCAGCCTCAAGGGCGCGCTCGCCCACCGGTTGGCGTGGCATCACAACGTCGTGACCGAACGGTTCGCCGAAGATGTGGTGACCCTCGAAGACGTGACCGGCGCCAACAACCAGGCCGTGAGAATCCTGTTGGGCGCCCTGCCGACTAAAAGGGACGATCCCGGCCGGCGCGGCTGGCTGGTCCTGGATGACGTGGTTCTGGAAAAACCGGCGGCAACCCAGCAGGTCGAGCATGTCTCACTGGACCGGTTCTCCGGCGGCGCCCGCAACGGCCTGTTGTTCTCGGAACGGGTTCTGGACCCCCGGACACTCCGCGCGGACTACGTCATTGACGTCGTGCCCCCGCTGGACAACGCCGAGGCGGCTACGGACACCATGCGCGAGGCCCTGCGAAGAACGGTGAACGACATCCGGCGCGGTCGGCTTGCCGTCGGTGGCGGGACCGGGCGCGGCAACGGCCGGCTGCGCTGTGACGCCATCGACTGGAGCGACGGCGGCACCTGGATCGACACGGGCACCCTTCCGGCGAAAGGGGAGCGAGAGGCATGAGTGAGTCCAGAATGACCATGCTCAAGGAAGATGCGGACATCCTCGCCGGCTTCGTCACGGACATGAAAACGCACTTGAGAAGCGGTAGCCAAACAGACCTGCCGGCCGCGCTGGACCGGACATGGACCGTCGTTCGCCTGACCAAAGCCGACCAAACATTTGGCCGTGACGCGCTCGGCGCGATGTTGGATGGCTTGGCGATCAAGGCGGGGTGGATGGTGACCACCGACGCCGTCTACATCGTCGAACGGAATACGTGGAACCCATGGCGGCAGGGCAGGCAAACCCTGCCCGATTTCGGCCGCGTGCTGGACGCCGACCTGGCCCTGGACGAGCACACCGGCATGCGCATCACGCATCTGGGCGGCACGCGCTGGCGGGTCGAAACGATCCTTGAGGGCGAAGAGGCCGGAGATCCACACCTTATGACCAAAGACACGCATTACAGCGTGCTGAAGGGCCGAACGTTGCGGCACGCGGTCTATTGGCGGGGGGAGGGCGCCGCGGGGGAAGAAGGCCCGGGCTGCCCTCAACCCCCCC
>CAYFTQ010000541.1:0-1561 GCA_964346035.1 uncultured Roseospira sp.
TTTTTTTTTAAGGCCCCGCCGGGAAAGTTCCGAAAACCGCCATATGGTGTAGCTTCTATCCGGAACGATGCGCCATATGCTGTGTACCTAGCGGCTTTCCGGACAGACACCAAGGGTGGTCTGCGCTGGGCGGGCCACGCCATGCGAGCCCTCCGAACCCCACGCGCACCGACGCCAGCGCCAGGACGCGCCGGGACGCGCCGGGAAATGCCGGAAAGTGCCAGCAATGGTCGCATCAACGCACACCGTCGCACCCGTTTCCGCCGGCTCACCCGCCACGCGGTCGGCGTCCGTGCGTCCTGCGCCAGGGACAGGCATCGCGTCCACCGACCCGTTCCCGACGATCGAGGGCATCTCGGCGCCGGACGCGGTACAGCCCCGCCAGACCGGCCAGGACGGCGGTTTCGGAACGTTCGGGGAAACCACAGGATACGACACTGCCGGATGGCCGGGCCAGGGTGACGGCACGGCCGGCAATGGCGCCGCCACTGCGGTGGGCCCCTTCGCGGCGCTGCTGGCGGCCAACGCGCTGGGCGATGCCACGGCGGACCAGCCGGCGAGCAGGCTGTCGCGCCCTCGTGGGCTAGCGTCCGAGGCGGTCGGACTCTATGACCGCGCCGTGCGGACGATCGCCGGGCAACAGCGCGCCGATCTGGTCGGCCGAACCCTTGACCGCGCCCTTTGATACCGACCGGCCATGGTGCTGACGATTCAGGATCGTGGCCGACCGCTATTCAACGGCAGGATCAGCCGGGCGTCCAGCCCGCCCTCTGGCCGGTTGCGAAGGATCAGGCGGCCGCCGTGCGCGTCGGCCACCGCCTGCACGATCGACAGCCCCAGCCCGATGCCGCCGGTGGCGCGCGAGCGCGAACCCTCGACCCGGTGGAAGGGGTCTGTGACGCGCGCCAGTTCGGCCTCCGGAATGCCGGGACCGTCGTCCGTCACCACGATGGCGACGTTGGCGTTGGCGCTGGCGCTGGTTGCCTCGGCCTCGACGCGGACGCGGGCACCGCCGGCATGGACGCAGGCGTTGCGGACCAGATTGGTCACGGCCCGGCGCAGTCCGGTGGGCCGTCCGGGAACCACTGCGGTTTCGTCCGGGTCCTCCCAGTCCACCGGCAAGCCGGTTTCCGCCAGGTCGGCGCACAGCGCGCCCACCAGGGCGGCCAGATCGACCGCGCGGGCGGATTCCGCCGCCACATCGTCGCGGGCGAAATCCAGCGTGGCGCGGACCATGGCCTCCATGTCGTCCAGCGTGGCCAGCATGCGGGCGCGTTCCTGCTCGTCCCCGACAAACTCGGCACGCAGGCGCAGCGTGGTGATGGGCGTGCGCAAGTCGTGCGAGATGGCGGCCAGCAGGCGGGTACGATTGTCCACCAGCCGCGCCAGACGCTCGCGCATCTCGTTGAAGGCCCGCGTTACCTCTCGCATCTCGCGGCTGCCGGACTCGGGCAGCGGGTCGCCCCGGGCATCGGCCCCCATGCGGCGGGCGGCTGCGGCGACATCGCGCAGGGGCCGGGTCATGCGGCGCACCGCCCACACCGACAACGCCAGCGTGACC
>CAYFTQ010000542.1:0-1554 GCA_964346035.1 uncultured Roseospira sp.
GTATTCGTCGGCGCCGCCGAAGGTGCCGTCCACCACCTTGATGCCGGTTTTGGCGGTGTAGGGCTCGAAAGCGTACTCGCGAAAGGCCTCGGAGACGATGCCGCCCCAGCCGTCGAAGCGGACCTGGTCGGGGCCGGCGGCGCGTGCCTGGCGGGCCAGCATGGTCATGGGGCCGCCAACCAGGCCGGCACCGACGCCGGCGGCGCCCAGCAGGCTCAGGAAGGTGCGGCGGTCAACCTCGCCGGCGCGGTGGCGCTCCAGCAGGCGTTCCAGGCGTTTGGTCTGGTCCATGTCTTTTGTCTCCCTGTTCGGTCGTAAAACCCTTGTGGCCCTGGGTATCAGCGCCGGCCCTGAAGGCCGGCCGCCATGCGCCGGGCCAGCGCGGCACCCAGCAGCGGCAGCGCCACGGTGAAGACCACCATGATGGTGCCCAGTGCGTTGATCTCCGGACTGATGGAGTTGCGCAGCATGGCGAAGATCTGGGTCGGCACCGTCTCCACCCCGCCCGGCTTCCAGAACAGCGTTCCGGTGATGTCGTCGAACGAGATGGTAAACGAGAACAGCATGCCGGCCATCACCGCCGGCAGCATCAGGGGCAGCGTGATCTGAAAGAAGGTCTGTGCCGGGTTCGCGCCCAGGCTCATGGCCGCTTCCTCGTACTCGCGCCGGATGCCGACAAGGCGCGCCTGCACCACCAGCACCACGAACGGCAGCGTGAAGATGACATGCCCCATCAGCAGCAGGAAGAAGCTGCGCGGCACGTCCAGGAACTGAAGGAACAGCAGCAGCGAGACCGCCAGCACGACCTCGGGCACCAGAATGGGAGCGATCAGGGCCGTGGAGATCAGGCGCTTGCCCGGGAAGTCGTAGCGCACCATGGCCAGCGCCGCCAGAACACCCATGGTGGTGGAAATCGCGCTGGTCAGCGCGCCCAGCACCAGCGACGTCTGAAAGGCGCGCACGATGGCGTCGTTTTCCACCAGGGCGATGAACCAGCGCAGCGACAGCCCTTGCAGCGGAAAGCTGCCGAACTGGTTGGCGTTGAACGACAGCAGCATGACCACCGCCACAGGCGCGAACATGAACAGGTAGACCAGGATGGTCCCCAGGCGGATGGCGCTCCAGGCGATGTTCATGACGCGGCCCCCTTGGACACCGGCGCTAGCGGAAGCTCTTGGCGATCTGGTCGATGCCAAGAAAGCGGCTGTAGACCATCACCAGCGTGCCCAACAACGCCAGCAACAGCAGTGACAGCGCCGAGCCCAGCGGCCAGTTGAGCTGGGTCACGATGGCTTCGAAGACCAGGTTGGCGAACATGGCGTTGCCCGGCCCGCCCAGCACCATGGGCGTGATATAGGTGCCGGCCCCCAGCACGAAGCACAACAGCGCGCCGGCGGCCAGCCCGGGCACCGACAGCGGCAGCGTGACCTCGCGGAACGCCTGCCAGCCGGTGCAGCCCAGCGAGCGCGCGGCGTCGGTCAGGCTGCGGTCGATGCCATCCAGGCTGACATAGATGTTCAGGATCATGAACGGCAGCAGGAAATGGACCAGACC
>CAYFTQ010000543.1:0-1551 GCA_964346035.1 uncultured Roseospira sp.
AGGCCAGCGTAGGCGCGGACGTGGCTCAGACCCTCCAGCACGCCGCTCAGGCCCGTGCGCGTGCGCCAGGTGGAAGTGCGGAAGGTGTTGAGCTGGGAATTGACCTGGTCCAGGACTGCAGCCGGCAGACTGCTGTTGAAAAAGGTGGCGTGGAACAATTCGCTCTCGCGCAACAACCGCTGAGACGCCTCCATGCCATAGCGGGCCACCGCCTCGGCGGAATCGAAATGTGCGCTGTAGGCGTGCCCCTCCAGGCCATCGCAACCGGGCGGATCGTCGCTCAGTTTTTCGCCGCTGCATTGGCGGCCGTAGAGATTGGGGAAAAACCAGCTCAGGCAGAAGCGCTGCTGCATGCGCGCGCCGCGCTCCGGCAAGGCGCCAGCGCGGCCGATGGTGACGAAGCAACGCTTGTCGGCGCGGCGCTTGCCGGACTCGGGATCGCTGCCATTACGGCCATCGGTGTCGTCCACCTCCGGCATGGGATATTCCCGCAGCAAGCGCTCGTAATAGGGATGATGGTGTTCCCAGCCCATGTAGGCGCGGCTGTCGGCGCCCTCGCTGACCAGGCACATGCCGCCGCTGGTCTGGGCCTCGGGATCGACCTGCTCCGCGCCCAGGACCACGGCCGAGAAGTCGCCGTCCTGGATCCGGCGGTTGGCGTAGATGCGTTCCGGCTGGTCGAAGGCGACGGCGTTGCGCATGCTGGCCAGGACCTGTACCTGCACCGCTTGTAGGCTGGTGGATTCCAATTCGAAATCGAAATAGGCCAGCGGCAGCGAGCTGTCCTTGGCATTGCCGGGGATGAAGGGCGACCAGGCACGCAGGCGGACGCGCAGGGGCAGGCCGTCCTGCTCGAAGTCCAGCTCGGCGAAGGGCACGCTGGCACGATAATGGATGTGATCGACACCGCTGAGCCAGGGGAACATGTATTGGAATTCATGTTTCTCGATGGCGGCGGCATCGTGACCGTCCTCGATCTGCAGCAGCACCAGGCGTTGCTCGCCCTGACCGACCCGGACCCAGAGCATGAAGAACAGCGTCTGCTTCTCGTTATAGGGATAGCGTTCGCCGGCGAACAGGGGCCAGTTGTTGAAGATGTTCCAGTGGCGGAAGCCGCCGTCCTGGCGGATCTCGAACCAGCCAGTGCCAAAGCCGCCCAGGGCCAGACCGGTGCGCGGGAGTTGGGAACGGTGCATGCGGACGTCGAAGCTCATGGCGATATCGTGACCAAGCGGATTCCGGCGGACAAGCGAGCGCTTGTGGAAGCTGTTCCACAAAGAAAGCTCCAGGCATGTCGCAGCCGCCGACCCTGCGCGACGTCGCCCATGCCGCTGGCGTCGGTCTGGCCACCGCCAGCCGCGCCTTGAGCGGGCATCCCCGCTGCGCCGTCGTCACCCGGCAACGGGTCCGTGCCATCGCCAGGGCATTGGGCTACCGACCGGACCCCGGCATCTCCGCGCTGGCGCAGCGACGCCTGGGACGCAGCACCCACTACCCCCTGGTCTTGTTGCAGGAGGCCGGACAGCGCAGCCAAGGCCGTGGCGCTTCGCC
>CAYFTQ010000544.1:0-1541 GCA_964346035.1 uncultured Roseospira sp.
GGTGTCCGCGACCGAAATGGCGATGCCGCCGGAGGCGCGGGGCGCGGCCGACAGGGTCACGCGGCCGCCACGTGGGGTGAACTTGATGGCGTTGGACAGCAGGTTGAACAGGATCTGCCGCAAGGCCAGGTCATCGGCCCGAATCGGGGACGTGTCGGCCGGTACGGCATCGACCAGCGTCAGCCCGGCATTGACGGCGCGTTGTTCGAGTAGCCGGACAATGGCGTGGGCGACGCCGCTCACGGACAGGGACCGGATGTTGAGTTCGCGCCGGCCGGCCTCGATCTTGGCCAGGTCCATCAGGCCGCTGATCAGGTCCACCAGGTGGCTTCCGCTGGCATGGATGTCGGCCGCGTACTGGCGATATACCGGGTTGGCCAGCGGCCCCAGCATCTCGTCCTTCATTATCTCGGAGAAGCCCAGGATGGCGTTCAGGGGCGTGCGCAGTTCATGGCTCATCGCGGCCATGAACTGAGTCTTGGCGACGTTGGCCTGTTCGGCGCAAACGCGGGCTTCGACCTCGGCCAGTTCCTTGCGTTTGCGGGCGTCGATGTCGGTGGCGGTGCCGATCAGCCGGGCGACCTTGCCGTCCGGGGTCCAGCCCACCGGGCGGGCCTGATCCCAGATCCACAGCCACGAACCGTCGGCCCGCCTGATCCTGTATTCAACCTCGAACGGCAAGCCTTTTGCGATCGCGTGCTCCCCTTTTTCAAACACGCGCGGCCAGTCCTCGGGATGGATGCGGTCGCGCCAGGCTTCGAACGTCTCGGTGAAGTCCCCGGGCTGGTGCCCCAGCATCTGAAAGAAGCGGCTGTTCCATTCGACTGTGCGGGTCGCGACATTGAAATCCCACACGCCATCCTCGGCCACGGCCAGCACCAGACGCAATTTTTCCTGACTCTGGATCAGGGCGTTACGGTCCTCGCACGCCTGGGTGACGTCCTGGATGACGCCGTGAACCACATGGCCGGCTGGGCCTGGCTCCGGTTCCGGCTCGCCGACGGCCCAAATCCACTTCCGGCGGCCGTCGGGCAGGGCCAGGGACAGCGTCAGGTCATAGCCGACACCGTTTTGGACGGCGCCATCGATGGCGGCGTGCAACCGGTCCAGGTCGGCTCCTTCGTAAAGCGTGTCATATTCGGCAACCGACGGCGGCGGCCGGGACGGGTCGCGTTCATAAATGCGGTAGACCTCCGCCGACCACTGTGGAACACCGACTGCGGGGTCCAGTTTCCAGTTCCCGACATGGGCAATTCGCTGGGCGCGCTCCAGATCGGAGACGGCCTGCGACAGGGTTTCTCTGGAGCGGACTCGATCGGTCACGTCCAGGACCAGCCCATGCCAAAGGACGCTGCCGTCGGGCTGCTGCTCCGGCTGCGAGTGGCCGTCGACATGGATCAGCCCGCGCGTGGGATGATTGACCCGATAGCGTTCGTGCCAGGGGGTGAGGGTTCGCGCGGAATGCAGGATTGACTCCACCACGCGGTCGATGTCATCGGGATGGATGAGATCGACGGGCCCGCGGCCGAGGAGTTCGTCGA
>CAYFTQ010000545.1:0-1535 GCA_964346035.1 uncultured Roseospira sp.
GGGGTCGAGGCCGGCCGGCGCGGTCGTTTCGGGCTCGTCGTCGGCGTCGACCGCTCCCGGCGGCGCGGGCAAGGCGTCGGCCGAGCCGCCCCATCGCACCTCGCTGACGGCGCGCCTGCGCAATCACTTCTTCGCCGGCATCCTGGTGACCGCGCCGGCGGCGATCACCTTCTTCGTGGCCTGGAAGTTCATCGAATTCGTGGACGCGCGGGTCGCCGCCTTCATTCCCGAACAATACCACCTGCCCTTCAGCGTTCCGGGGCTGGGGCTGTTGGTGATGGTGCTGATCCTGATGGGCATCGGCGCCTTTGCCACCGGGCTGGCGGGCCGCCTGCTGGTGCGGATCGGCGAGCAGGTGCTCAACCGCCTGCCCCTGATCCGCAACATCTATGGCGCGCTCAAGCAGATCCTGGAGACCGTGCTGGCGCAGCAGTCCACCGCCTTCCGTCAGGTGGTTCTGGTGGAATACCCGCGTCGCGGCATCTGGGCCATTGCCTTCATAACCGGTGTCACGGAAGGCGAGGTCCAGAACCTGACCGCGCAGGAGTGCGTCAACGTATTTCTGCCGACGACGCCCAACCCTACCTCTGGCTTTCTTCTGTTCGTGCCGCGCCGGGACATGATCGTGCTCGACATGTCGGTCGAGGAGGGCATCAAGATGGTCATTTCCGGCGGCATCGTGACCCCGCCCGACCGCCGCCCGGAGGAAGTCCGCAACGTCCCGCTGGTTGATACCACAGCGGAACCGGATGCGCGATCGTCGCGGCAGAAGGCGCACACCGTGTCCCGGGCGGCCCCCGCGAACCCCTCACGACCCGGCGCGCCCGACCCAGCCGTGCCGGACAACACCAACGGCTAGCCCGGGAGCGCGCGGGGCCGCCTCAGGCGGCGGCGCGGTTCAACACCAGGTCTGTCAGGGCTGAATGCATGCCCTGGTTGGCGGCCAGCACGGTGCCGCCGTGGACCGGATCTTGGCCGCCGTCCAGTTCGGTCACAAAGCCGCCGGCCTCGCGCACCAGGATGACGCCCGCGGCCACGTCCCAGGAATGCAGGTCGCTTTCCCAGAAGCCGTCGACCCGTCCGGCCGCCGTGAAGGCCAGATCCAGCGAGGCCGCGCCCATGCGCCGGATGCCGGCGGACACCGCCATGACCCGGGCCATCTGCTCCAGGAACGGACCGTGCCCCGGCCGCCCCCGGAACGGAATGCCGGTAGCGAAGATGCACTGGTCGATGGCGCGCCGGCCCGACACCCGCAGGCGGCGGTCATTCATGAACGCACCCTGGCCTTTCTCGGCCCAGTACAACTCGTCCCCCACCGGGTTGTAGACCACGCCGGCGATGACTTCGCCCTCACGTTCCAGCGCGATGGAAATGGCGAAGTGCGGAATGCCGTGCAGAAAATTGGTGGTGCCGTCCAGCGGATCGACGATCCAGCGGAAGCGGGCATCGCGGCCTTCCTCGGGCGCGCTTTCTTCCATCAGGAAGCCCCAGTCGGGCCGGGCCTTCTTCAACTCTGCCTTGATGACCTTTTCGGC
>CAYFTQ010000546.1:0-1533 GCA_964346035.1 uncultured Roseospira sp.
CACCTCGGCCAGCCGTCCGGTGCGTTCCAGTGGGGCCTCGGCCCGGGCCGCGACGATGGCCCGGGCGACGCGGCCGGCGTGCCGCTCTTCTCCCAGGGTCCGGATGATGTCGGCCAGGGCCGGTTCGTCCAGGGCGTTGACGGCTTCCGCTGCCGTCGGCCCGGTCACACCCATGCGCATGTCCAGCGGCCCGTCGGCCTGGAACGAGAAACCGCGTTCGGCGCTGTCAAGCTGGATGGATGAGACGCCAAGGTCCAGGGCTATGCCGTCAACCGTCCGTACGCCGCGCCCGCACAGCAGGTCGGCCATGGCCCCGAACCGGCCCCCCAGGAGGGAGAAGCGGCCGGGATACGCCGCCGCCAAGGCTTCGGCATGGACCGATACCGCCGGGTCACGATCGATGGCCCACACCGCGCACCCGGGCGCGGCCGCCAGGATCGCGCGGCTGTAGCCACCGGCGCCGAAGGTGCCGTCCACATAGACGCCGCCCTCGCGCACCGCCAGCGCCGCAACGACGGCGTCGGCCATGACCGGGATATGAGGGCGCGATGGTGCGCGGGTGTCCGTCATCGCGCGCCCCCCGGCGGCCGGACCACGGACAGCGCCGGCGCCGGCGGGCGCTTGCCCCCGGTGCTGGCGGTCAGCGCGTCCAGGTGGGCCTGATAGGACTTGGGTTCCCAGATCTGAAACGTCTTGCCGAGGCCGACGAAGCTGGCCTGGTCCGTGATGCCGGTGGCCTCCAGCAGGTCGCGCGTCAGCATGATGCGGCCGGTCTGGTCATAGCCAAGTTGCGAGCAGGCGGCGAAGACCAGATGACCCATGGTTTCCTGTTCCTCCGAGAACGTCGGCTGCGTGTCCATGCCCGCGCTGAGTTGTTCAAGGAACGTCATGCCGCACCCCACCAGGAACCGATGCCGGTCGGTGCGGCTGGGAAACACGATGATGCCCTGGAAATCCTCCGTCTTCAGGACAGCACGAAAGGTTGCCGGGACGGAGACCCGCCCCTTGCTGTCCACCTTGTTGGTGAATGTGGACAGGAACAGCCGCATGGCCGTTCACCTCTCGTTTTGGCATCGCGCCCGATGACGGGACCCGTCGTCACGCCGAAACCATTGGGATTCACCACCTGTTCGAAGCCGTTCCGACCTTGCTGATCATGGTATGGCATGGGAAATCATGGGCGTCAATGCCTTGGGCGAGGGTTCGCAGGTGATGGAATAAAGAAGAGGGGGGCGGCACAAGATGTTGGGAAAAGAGTGGAACAATTTGACTTAACATACTGGTATCCTGCCGGGATTCAAGAGACACCGCGACTCGCCCCGGCATTTGTTCCGCTTATGTTCTGCTGATGGAGTCGGCACGCCATCATGCCACGGTTCATGGGATGGCATGGGACGGACCCAAAACCCGAGTGTCTGTCCGGAAAGCCGTTGGGTACACAGCATGTGGCGCGTCGTTCCGGGTAGCAGCCACACCATAGTGCGGTTTTCGAAACTACCGGGACGGGCTCTGAGAAGATGGCCCCGTGACCGT
>CAYFTQ010000547.1:0-1528 GCA_964346035.1 uncultured Roseospira sp.
GACGGCGCCCACCTGCGCACGCCCATCCACGACATCGACGTTCTGCTGGGCCTGGAACAGCGCGTTCGGGGCCGGGTGAACGAAGCCGACGACGCGGCCGAGACGATGGAGGCCACGACCGATGCCTGACTCCCTTCCCGACACGGACATCCTCACCGTTTCCCTGCACGACTACTGGCACTGCGCCACCGGCCGGACGGAGCGCGTGGGCTCCGGCGCCCGGGTGGCGCGCAAGGACGGCCTTCCCCTTGTTCCCGGGCGCACCCTGCGTGGCCTGCTGCGCGAGGCGGTGCGTCAGGCGGAACTCTTCGGCCACCTTAATCCCGGCGCCACGATCTGGCTGTTCGGGCAGGAGGGGTCCGGCCAGCCGCGAAGCGAAGACGATCTGGTCGAGATACGCCACGGCACCACCCCCGGCGCGCTGGTGGTGGACGATGCCACCCTGTCCAGGGCGTGGCGGGACTGGGCACGCACCCGGTCGCCGGAGCAGGAGCAGGAGGGCCTGGACCGGCTCGACCTGATGGGTGAGATCCTGCACGCCACCCGCATCGACCGCGAAGGGCAGGTGGCGGACGGCTCCTTGCGGTCGATGGAGGTCATGCCGCCCATGACGCTGGCGGCGCCGTTGACCCTTGACCCGCCGCCCCGCTGTCTCGTCCCCGACTGGGCCAGGGAGGCCGACTGGCGGACCGTGCTGACAACGGCCCTGCCGCTGTTGCGCGGGCTGGGCAGCCACCGCAACCGGGGCCTGGGTCGGGTCACGGCCACGCTGATGGACGTGGCCGATCAGCCGACGCGAGGTGCCGCATGACGACCGCGACCGATATCGTCCTGCGCCTGGACCTGGAAAGCGACGCATTGTTCGTCGATACGCCCACGTCAGCCGGACCGCAGGAGTCCCTTCACTATATCCCCGGCGGGGTCCTGCTGGGGCTGCTGTCGCGGTTTTATAAGGAGATCGAGGAGGTCGGCGGCCCGGATCTGTCCTGGCAGGTGTTTCACGCCGGCGGGGTGCGCTTCGGCAACGGCCTGCCGCTGGTGAACGGGCAAACCCTTGTGCCGATGCCCCGATCTTGGGCAGCCGCGCTGAAGGAAAACAACAAGAAGCCGGACTTTGACCAGGACCGCTGTTTCGTGTCGGCGGACCGAGAGATTGTCTTCAAGCCGACCACCCGCTTTGCCCGCCGGACCGCCATCGACCCTCTGACCGGCCGCGTGCGCCAGGGCTTCCTGTTCGCCTATCGCGCCTTGACCGAGGGCCAGAGCTTCGTCAGCCGCATCACCGTTGCGCCAGAGGCCGAGGCCGCGCTTTCGTATCTGGATCGTCTGCATGACCAGACATGGCGTCTTGGGCGGTCGCGCCATGCCGAATACGGCCGCGTGCGGATCACGCGCCTGGATGACCCACCCCCGCCGCCCTCGCATGGTGATCTTGCGGGAAAGGGTAAGGTGTCGCTTCTGGCCGTCTCCGATGTGGCGCCGAAGGATCACGGCAAACTTGACGCCACACTGTTCGGGCTGCCCGATG
>CAYFTQ010000548.1:0-1526 GCA_964346035.1 uncultured Roseospira sp.
TTCGTCACGCTGATCACACTGGCGATCGACGTTGAACAGCACCGGTTCTTCCTGTGGCCGGCCCTGCAAAAGCTGTTGGGTGAAGGCCATGCCTGGATCGGCGGCGCCGTCCTGGCCGGGCTGTGGACCTGGGCGACGGCCAGTTGGCTACGTCAGCTGCCGGAGCCGGGCGAGCCCTGGTGGTCAGCCCTGACCCGCCTGCCGGTCCTGCTGACCCTGGCCAGTCTGCTCTTTCTGCTGCTGACCGGATGGGACGCGCCCATCCCCGAGAGCAGAGACTGAATACCGTCCGAGCCCCAGGGCGACATGGCCCCCCATGCCGCAGGCCTGGCCCAGCGCCAGCGCCGGCAGGAACGGACCCAGCGGGCCGCGCAGGGTCACCTCGCCGCGCAGGCCGGACACCGGAATGCCGCCCTGTTTCTGGCGTCCCGAGGACCGCCCCCACCGCATCGGGGTTAGGTCCGCGGTCAGGATGTGGCAGCGGTCCGCGAGCGCGGCCAGGGCCGGCCAGGGCTCGTCCAGCCGGGCGTCATGCCAGCGGGCCAGGCCGCTCAGCCGGTTGCACAACCCCATCAGCAGGGATCGCGCCGTGAAGGCCTCCGCCCCCTCGCGGCGCAGGCACAGGGGCGTTTCAAACCGAAGCTGAACCAGCAGGTCGGCAACGTCGGTGGCACCATCGCGGGCGTCGTCCAGGGGCAGGCCCGGAGGCGGCACGAAGCGGATGGCCCGTTCGGTCGTCTCCACCGGGCGGCGCCGGCCGACCTCCAGCGCGACACCGCCGCGCAGGCCGCGCACCAGCGCCTCGGCGACCGTATCGGCCCAGTCGGTGGCGAAGCCAACCAGGGTCAGGCGCACCACCAGCGGCGCATCGGGCCCGGATCGCGCCTGTGCCTCCGCCCCGGCGGACAGCACAAACGGCTTGGGGATCGGCAGGCGGCCGGACAGGATCGCCCCATGGTCGCCGAATAGCAGGTCCAGCGCGCAGGGCGGCTGCCAGGGGCAGGGCCGGCCCGACACCGCCTCGGCGCTGGCGCCCTCCATCAGGGCACGGCCGAGCATACCACGCAGGCGATCCGGCAAGGCCGGGTCGGTGGCGTCGAGCGATGCGGCCGGGCGGGTGGTGCGAACGGTGATGTCGGCCTGCACCCAATGGGCCGCCAGGCCGTCCAGGGACAGGC
This sequence comes from uncultured Roseospira sp., assembly GCA_964346035.1. Taxonomy (GTDB): domain Bacteria; phylum Pseudomonadota; class Alphaproteobacteria; order Rhodospirillales; family Rhodospirillaceae; genus Rhodospira. The sequence goes on from CAYFTQ010000548.1 coordinate 1,179, forward strand.
TGTCTATCGGCACGTGCAGGCGCCGCCGCAGCCAGGGCGCGGACGCCTCAGGCGCAATGGGGGAGACAGGCGGGTCGGCGGGCGGAAAAGGCATGACGCCCGGATGATAGAACTCCGGCGCGACCACGCAAGCAAAAGGCGCCGCGAGCGCGCGCCAATAAGATCGACAGCGCGATAACAGCGGGAATGCCGGCCAACCCCAAAACTTGGGGGAAGTGTTGGCCCTGCTGCGCCTTTGTTTCAGTCCGCGATAACAGCGGGAATGCCGGCCAACAAAGCAGGCGCGCGCCCGATATATCATTCTAGACGTTTCAGTCCGCGATAACAGCGGGAATGCCGGCCAACGCC
>CAYFTQ010000549.1:0-1519 GCA_964346035.1 uncultured Roseospira sp.
CCCCGCCCTGCAACCCGTGCGCGGAACCCATGACCTGCTTCCGGACGCCGCCCGCGCCCATCGCGCGGTGGAGGAGCACGCGCGCGAGGTGGCCGAACGCTTCGGCTTCGGCGAGGTCGTCACCCCCATCTTCGAGTTCACGGAGGTCTTCAAGCGCACGCTGGGGGATACCTCGGACATCGTCACCAAGGAGATGTATACCTTCACCGATCGCGGTGGCGACAGCCTGACCCTGCGGCCCGAGGGCACGGCAGCCATTGCGCGCGCCTTCATCTCCGGCGGGTTGGCCCAACAGGTCCCCGTCAAGGCGTTCTATCGCGGCCCCATGTTCCGCTACGAACGGCCGCAGAAGGGCCGTCAGCGTCAGTTCCATCAGGTCGGGGTGGAGATCCTGGGGGTCGAGGGGCCGGCCGCCGACGTCGAGGTCATCACGCTTGGCTATCATGTTCTTGAGGCGCTGGGTCTGGGCGGTCATGTGCAGGTGGAGATCAACACCCTGGGCGATCCGGAAAGCCGTGCCGCCTATCGCGAGGCACTGGTCGGCTATCTGACCATCCGCCAGGACGAGTTGTCCGGGGACAGTCGCGACCGGCTGGCGCGCAATCCGCTGCGTATCCTGGATTCCAAGGACCCCGGTGACCGGGCCGTGGTGGCCGACGCGCCGGTTCTGGCCGACAGTCTGAACGACGTCTCGCGCGACTTCTTCGCGCGCGTGCGGGAGGGGTTGGCCTCGCTCGGTATTCCGGTCGAGGTCAGCCCTCGTCTGGTGCGCGGCCTTGATTACTATACCCACACGGCGTTCGAGTTCACGACCAGCGCGCTTGGCGCGCAGGGTACGGTCCTGGCCGGCGGTCGCTATGACGGACTGATCGGCCAGATGGGCGGACCGCCCACGCCCGGCGTGGGCTGGGCCGCCGGCGTTGAGCGCCTGTCCATGCTGCTGGCCGATCCGCCGCCGGCACCGCGCCCGCTGGCCGTGGTCCCGGCAGGACCGGACGCCGAGTTGTCCGCGCTCAAGCTGACCGACCGCCTGCGGCGGGCCGGCTTTGCCGTTGACCTGGGCTATGGCGGCAACCTGGGCAAACGCATGAAGCGCGCCAACAGGCTGGGGGCACGCGCGGCGCTGATCCTGGGCGAGGCCGAACTGGCCGCTGGCACGGTCACCCTGCGCGACCTTGACAGCGGCGAACAGAGCGAGATTGCCCTGGACGCGGTGGAAGGGGCGCTGGGCCGGTTGCGGTGAGCGCGCCGGCGGGCGACAGCCCCGACGGCCCCGGGGACGATGCCCGTTCGTTGAACCCGGCGGTGGGTCCGGATGACGATGTCGCTGCCCTGCTGGTCGTTGGGGTCAATCATCAGTCCAGTTCGATGGCCCTGCGAGATTGTGTGACCCTGGAGGACGACGCCCTGCCGGCGTTCCTGACCCGGCTGCCGGGCCACGGCGTGGCGCAGGCGGTGGTCCTGTCCACCTTCGACAGGGGCGAGGGCATCGCCTGCGGCGGGGCCACGGATGACGGAG
>CAYFTQ010000550.1:0-1517 GCA_964346035.1 uncultured Roseospira sp.
GAGGCCGGCCATTGCAGGTCGTCGCGTTTCTCCAGCACGAAGGCATGGGTACAGCCGCTGTCGAACCAGACCTCGACGATATCGGTGACCTTGTCGTAGTCGTCCGGGCTGTAGGCATCGCCCAGGAAGCGGGCCTTGGCGTCCGGGTGGAACCAGCAGTCCGAGCCCTCGATCTCGAACGCCTCGGCGATGCGGGTCAGCACGACCGGGTCGCGCAGCGGCTCGCCGCTCTGCTTGTGGACGAAGATCGGCATCGGCACGCCCCAGGCGCGCTGGCGCGAGACGCACCAGTCCGGACGGCTCTCGATCATGGAACGGATGCGGTTGCGGCCCGAGCCCGGCACCCAGCGGGTGGCGTCGATGCCCTCCAGTGCCTTCTTCCGCAGATCGTTGGTCTCCATGGAGATGAACCATTGCGGCGTATTGCGGAAGATCAACGGCGCCTTGGAGCGCCAGGAATGCGGATAGCTGTGAACCAGCGTGCCGTGGGCCAGCAGGGCGCCGACGTCCTTCATGGCATCCAGGACGGCCGGGGCGACCTTGAAAACGTGCTGGCCGGCGAACCCGGGCACATGATCGAAATACAGGCCGTCGCCGCCGACCGTGTCGGGAACGGTGATGCCGTGGGCAGTCCCGAGCCAGTAGTCATCCTCGCCGTGACCCGGCGCGATATGGACGAAGCCGGTGCCCTGGTCGGTGGTGACGAAATCACCCGCCAGCAGCGGCACCGGGAAGTCATAGCCCTGACCGTGCCAGGGGTGGTTGCAGACCGTGCCCGCCAGGTCCGCGCCCTTGAAGGTGGCCGCGATCTCGTGGCCGGTGATGCCGGCATCGGCGCAGACCTGATCGACCAGATCGCGCGCCACGGCGAAGCGCTCACCCGCAACCGCCAGACTGCCCTCGGCCACCTCGGTCACGCGCACGACGGCGTATTCGATGTCCTCGCCAAAGGCGATGGCCCGGTTGCCGGGCATGGTCCAGGGCGTGGTGGTCCAGATCACCAGGGCGGCGCCCTCCAGCGCCGCAAGGCCGGTGCGGTGAACCGGAAAGCGCACCCAGATGGTGGTCGAGGTGTGGTCGTGGTATTCCACCTCGGCGTCCGCCAGGGCGGTTTTCTCCACCACCGACCACATGACCGGCTTGGCGCCCCGATAGAGGCCGCCGTTCATCAGGAACTTGCCCAGTTCACGCGCGATCTGGGCCTCGGCGGCGAAGGCCATGGTGGTATAGGGCCGTTTCCAGTCGCCGATCACGCCCAGGCGCTTGAACTCCTCGCTCTGGATGGCGACCCAGTGTTCGGCGAAGTCGCGGCATTCCTTGCGGAAGGCGACGGGATCGACGCTGTCCTTGTCCTGGCCGCGCTTGCGATAGCCCTCTTCGATCTTCCATTCGATCGGCAGACCGTGGCAGTCCCAGCCGGGGACATAGTTGGAATCCTTGCCCAGCATCTGGTGGGCGCGGGTGATGACGTCCTTGAGGATCTTGTTGAGCGAAGGGAAACCTCGTACTACCGCGCC
>CAYFTQ010000551.1:0-1510 GCA_964346035.1 uncultured Roseospira sp.
TCTGCAACAACATGATCCTCGGCGCGACGATGATCGTCACCTGCGAGGCCTTCGCCCTGGCCGACAGGCTGGGCCTCTCGGGGCAGGCCATGTTCGACGTGGTCAGCCCTTCTTCGGGCCAGTCCTGGTCGCTCACCACCTACTGCCCCGCCCCTGGCATCGGGCCCGACGCGCCGTCGGATCACGACTATCGGCCGGGCTTCGCCGCCGACCTCATGCTGAAGGACCTGCGCCTGGCGAAGCAGGCGGCGGAGGAGACAGGCACCGACACCGCGATCGGCACCCTCGCCGAGGCGCTGTACGCCCGCTTCGTCGAGGAGGAAGACGGCGCCGGACGCGACTTCTCGGCCATGCTGACCCGGTTGGAGGCCGCGCGACGGACCGACTGACCGTCGGCGGATCCAGGCCGGCCACGCGCGGCGCCGGTGGACGTTCGCCGCCGCCCCGCCCAAGTGTGTCACGGGCACACGATCCATGATCCCAGCGCGCACCGCAACCCTCGCCGCCGCAGGCCTCGCCGCCTGCCTCGTCGTTGCACCGGCCGAGGCCGGCCCGCCTGGCTGCCCGCCCGGTCTCGCCAAGAAGAACCCGCCCTGCATTCCGCCGGGGCAGACCAAGAAACTGGGCTACGCCCCGGGCGACGTGCTTGACCGCGACGCCTACGTCGTCCTCGGAGACCCTTGGCGTTACGGCCTGCCGCGCGCGCACGACTACGCCCTCGTCGACGGCCTCGTCGTGCGCCTCGATCCCGACACGCGGGCGATCCTGCGCATCGTCGGCGCGCTGGCCGAGCTTCTCCAATGACATCGGCGCTTGCAGCACCTTGAAATCGCTCGGCAATCCTTCCACCTAACCGGGCGGTCACGTTGATGGACCGATACGCACAAGGAGGTTGTCATGTTCGAGAACAATGTCGGCCTCTGGGATCGTATCCTGCGCATCGTGATCGGCGTCGCCCTGATCGCGGCGTTCTTCTTCATGCCGCAATGGGTGAGCGACCCGACCGCTTGGCGCTGGGCGCTATGGATCGGCGTCCTGCCGCTGGCGAGCGGGCTGGCCGGGTTCTGCCCGGTCTACCGCTGGCTCGGGTACGATTCCCACGATCGGGGCGGCGGCGCCGCCGCGCGGGCCTGAGCCTGCGACACGCCGCAGCCGGGGCGGCCCCGTCGGGGTCGCCCTATTTGTGTTCAGGGATCGAGCAGGTGCAGGCGCTCGGGCTCGCGCGCGACGAGCGCGCGCCCGGCATCGATGGCCTCGGCGGCCCTGTCCAGTTCGAGGATGCCGATAGTGCCGAGCACCGCCTCGAGCAACACGTCCGGCGGGTCTGCCGCAAGACGCGTGTCGCAGAGATAGCCCGTGAGGATGTCGATCCCGGCAGAGATGACCTGCAGGTAGTCGGGGGCGACGGCGTCGTCGGGACCGGAGGCAATCCGCTCGGCCGGGAAGAGCCCCTGAAGCACCTCCGGCAGTCTGTCGCGCACCCCGGTGGGCGCGATCTGTGCCCAGACAC
>CAYFTQ010000552.1:0-1507 GCA_964346035.1 uncultured Roseospira sp.
GCCCCCCCCCCCCCCAGCCGCGCCCACCACCCCCCCCCCCCCCCGCCACTGTGTCGCCGCCCGGCTCCAGGGCAGCAGGCCCAGCCCAGCGCGCCGCACGCCCGCCAGCAAGGCGGCGGTCACGGCCTCCGGGGCCGGATTCGCCAGCGGCGCCTCGGCCACCGTGATCGCGCCCAATCGGGTGCGCCGGCGCGCCACGACGGCGCCCTCGGCGGCCGACCAGGCAACCTCTTCGGCGCAGGTCAAAGGGATCACCCGGCCGGCCAGGACGTCGGCTTCGTCGAGCGGCGCGGCCAGTCGGATACGGGCCTCGGCCCCGGCCGCGTCGTCCAGGTCGGCGGCGACCAGCCAGGGCTCGCCCGCCAGGGCGTCCCCGGCGTCGAGGCCCGCGCCGCGCCCAGAGGCCAACAGGTAGCGACCGCGCGCCCCGGCGCGCGCCATCGCGATCCGGTCCGGCCAGGCCAGGGCCAGCAGAATCCCGGCCGCCGCCCGATCCGACGTGCCGGCCGGACGGGGCGGCAGTTTCGCCAGGCGCCGGATCTGTCTGGCCTCCCGGCGGATCGCATCCACCGCGCCGGTCGCCGCGCCGCCTTGGTTCAGCACCGCGAGCCGGTTCCGGACATCGACATCACGCCCGCCCGGCTGACCCGCCAGGGGATCGCGCGCCGCCATCAACGCGGCCAGGTCGGCGGCCAGGTGGGCGTCCAGGGCGCCCCGCCCCCCGTCGGTGCCCCGGACCACCATATGCGCCAAACGCGGGTGCAGCGGCAACGCGGCCAGCCGGCGCCCATGCGCCGTCGCCCGCCCGGCCTGATCAAGCGCGCCCAGCCCCTCCAGCAGCGCCCGCGCGGCAGCCCAGGGTCCGGCCGGCGGCACATCCAACCAGGCCAGCGCGCCCGGGTCGGTCACGCCCCACGCGGCCAGATCCAGCACCAGCGGCGCCAGGTCGGCCTGAGCGATCTCGGGCGGGGTGACGGACATCAGCGCACCATGTCGGGCCTGCGGCCACAGCCGATGGCACACGCCGGGTCCCTGCCGGCCCGCGCGCCCGGCGCGCTGGGTCGCGGAGGCCTGCGAGATCGGCGCCGTCTCCAGCCGGGACAGGCCGCGCGCCGCATCAAAGCGCGGCATGCGTGCCAGACCGCTATCGACCACGATGCGCACGCCGTCCAGGGTCAGGCTGGTTTCGGCGATGTTGGTCGCCAGGACGACCTTGCGCCGGCCCTGCGGATCGGGGCGCAGGGCGGCGTCCTGGCGGGGACCCGACAGGCCGCCATGCAGAGGGCGCACAACGACGCCGGCGGGCGTACCCAGAGCCGCCGCGACGCGGTCGATGTCCCCCGCCCCGGGCAGGAAGGCCAGCAGGTCGCCCGCTGCCTCCTCCGCCAGGGCGGCACGGATGCGTGCGGCCATCGCCCGCGCCAGGCCATCGAGCCCGGGTGGCGGCGCCACGTGGTGATGCACGATCACCGGGTGAGCGCGACCGGGGCTCTCGATCACCGGCGCC
>CAYFTQ010000553.1:0-1506 GCA_964346035.1 uncultured Roseospira sp.
CCGAGCGTGCGCCTCTCGCCTCTCCTCCCCCCACCGGGGGGAGGGTGGGAGGGAGGCGAGGCGAGAGGCGCACGCTCGGCGCCTTGAGCCTCAACCCCACCCCTGCCCTCCTCTGTCCAGGGGAGGGAGGGTCGGGCGGCCCCATCCGAGAGCCCGCAGCCCTTCGACCTGAACGCGAACACGCTGTCTCGAACGGATTTCCCATGACCGCCGCAGAGCCGCCGCCCGCCGAGACACCGCCGCCGAAGCGACCCTTTCGCATCGAGGAAGCCCTGGGCGCCGCCGCCATGGGCATGATCTGCCTGATCTCCATCAGCAATGTGGTGGTGCGTTATGCCACCGACGTCTCGTTCGCCTTCACCGAGGAGTTTTCGGTCTTTCTGCTGATGGTCCTGACCTTTGTCGGCGCGTCGCTGGCCTTCGCGCGCGACGATCACATCCGCATCACCTTCCTGACCCTGCGCATGGGGCGCTGGGGGCGCCGTCTGTGCAACGCGCTGTCCATGACGGCAACCATCGTTCTGTTCGGTGTGCTGGCGTGGTATGGCGGCTGGCTGGCGTGGGAGGAATACGACTGGGGCGAGACCTCGCCCGCCCTTGGCGTGCCGACCTGGATCTATACCATATGGTTGCCAGTCCTGTGTCTGGCGGTGCTGGCGCGCGTGCTCGGCGGGGCCTGGGCCGACCACAGGGCGCGACGACGCGGAATCGGGGAGCGCCCGCGATGACCGCCAATCTGGTCCTGCTGCTGGGCTTCGTGCTGCTGCTGCTGGCCGGAACGCCGGTTGCGGTGGCGCTGGGGTTCGCCGGGCTGGCGGCGATCTTCGTCGGCCTGGACATGTACGCCGTCGGCAACACCGCCACCATCGCCTATTCCAGCATCGCCAAGTATCCGCTGATCGCCATCCCGCTGTTCATCCTGACCGGCATGATCTTTGATCGCTCCGGCGTCGCCGCCCGCCTGGTGCGGCTGGCTCAGGCCGTGGTTGGGCCGCGCCGGGGCGGGCTGGCGCTGGTCGCCATTCTGGTCTGCCTGATCATGGGGGGCATGTCCGGGTCCGGGCCGGCGGACGCCGCCGCCGTCGCCACCGTGATGATCCCCAGCATGATGAAGGCCGGGTATCCGCGCGCCTTCTCGGCCAGCATTATCGCCGCGTCGGCCTCCACGGCGATCCTGATTCCGCCCTCCATCGCGCTGATCGTCTATTCCATCATGGTGCCGGGGACCGATCTGCGCGCCCTGTTCGCCGCCGGCATCGGGCCCGGCCTGCTGGCCGGCCTGGCGGTGGCTCTGCCGGCATTGTGGCTGAGCCGTCGCCACGGCTTCGGTGCCGGCGAGGGAAGCGAGCGCCCGCCCCTCGGACGCAGCTTCATTGATGCCCTGCCCGGCCTGTTCGCCCCGGTCATCATCCTGGGCGGCCTTCGCAGCGGCCTGTTCACACCCACCGAGGCGGCCGTGGTGGCGGTGTTCTACGGCCTGATCGTGGGCGTATTCCTGCATCGCTC
>CAYFTQ010000554.1:0-1505 GCA_964346035.1 uncultured Roseospira sp.
ATGGGCTGCGGGCCGCGCTGTGGCATCGGGGAACTGGCCCTGCCGGCGAACGAGCCCGGCTCGTCGATCATGCCGGGCAAGGTCAATCCGACCCAGGTGGAATCCCTGCTCATGGTCTGTGCCCAGGTCGCCGGCAACCACGGCGCCATCATGCACGGCGCCGCCGGCGGTCAGATGGAATTGAACACCGGCAAGACGGTGATCATTCACAACGTCCTGTGCTCCATCCGCCTGCTGGCGGACGGCGCGCGGTCCTTTGCCGAGCGCTGCGTCGCCGGACTGGCCCCGGTGGACGCGCGGCTGGATGAGCTGGCCGGGCGCTCGCTCATGCTGGTCACGGCGCTGGCGCCGGCCGTCGGCTATGACCGTGCCGCCGAGGCCGCGCACAAGGCCGCGCGGGAGGGCAGCAGCCTGCGCGAGGCCGTGCTGACCATGGGGCTGCTCGACGCCGAGGCGTATGACCGCGTTGTGGACCCGCGCGCCCTGGCCGCCGGCGGCGCGCCGGCCTGACAACCCGCGCGGGGGGCGACCGGCCGGCCTCCTTCTTTGGTATGAAGGGGGTTTAAACGGAAGGCCGGAGCCCCCAGAGTCTCTGGTTCCAATGGAGGCGCGGTGGAACACCCGGCCCGCCGCAAACGTTTCGGTCCTGTGCGTGCCTCCCGATGGAGGCCGCATCCAGGCGAGACACGAAACGGGCGGAGCCACACCATGGCGCAAACCAAACGGAACCGAGGCCGCACCTGGCATGATGGGGCGGCCCCCCGCGACAGCGATCCGAACGCCGGGTCCATCTGGATCCACGCCCCGTCGTCCGACGGCGGCGACGCCCAGGGCCTCAGTTGCCGCCTGCGGCGGATGTATCGGGACATCGCCGAAGAGCCCCTGCCCGAGACCTTCAATGCCCTGGTCCGGCGCCTGCGGGGCTCCAACACCACCAGCAACGGCAACAACAACGGCAATGGGTCACATTGACCGGGTGCCTCCGACAGGGGGCGCTTCCACGCCAGGGCCGTTTCCGGCCCACCGAGACGAAAGGGGGCTTCCATGCCATCCTTCAACGACGACCTTATCGAGGCCCTGCCCCACATGCGGGCCTTTGCCCATTCCCTGACCAACGACCGCGCGTTGGCCGATGATCTGGCCCAGGAAGCCGCCACCCGCGCCCTGGCCAAACGCGACAGCTATCAGCCCGGCACCAATTTCCGGGGCTGGGTGTTCACCATCCTGCGCAACACCTTCTATTCCGAGCATCGCCGCAAGTGGCGCAAGAGCGAGGAGGGCGACGAGGACGCCATGATCGCCCACGGCGAACCGAGCGGCCAGCACGCCCGCCTTGAGCTGGACGACTTTCGCCGCGCCTTCGCCCATCTGCCCGAAGATCAGCGCGAGGCCATGATTCTGGTCGGCGGCTGCGGCTTCGAGTACGAGCAGGCCGCCGAGGTCATGGACTGTGCCGCCGGCACCGTGAAAAGCCGCGTCTCGCGCGGCCGGCGCGACCTGAAAGC